>JBILST010000179.1:0-5044 GCA_044371865.1 Flavobacterium sp. | reverse complement strand
GGTTTTAAAATTAAGGTTTGCCCAATATTTAAACCCGCAACAATTTGTGGATTTAATTGTTCTAATTCGGTTACCGTTAAGCCGTATCGAGAAGCAATTCCGTATTTTGTTTCTTTAGCTTCTACTAAGTGCGTGGTTGCGTTATTCGTTTTTGGCTTTGAAGCTAAGGCTAACATTGAATTTAAATCAGCAGCAGAAGGTTTTGAAACAAATATCTGTTGTCCAATTTTTAGTCCGTTTTGAAGTGCAGCTTTATTCCAAGATTCGATATCAGAAACAGAAACGTTATATTTTTTTGCAATTCCGAAAATCGTTTCTTTTTCACCTACAACGTGTGTAATTGATTTATTAACAGAACCATTTGGAATCAGCAACGTAGTATTTTCCTTAACCCCATTTTTCGCATCTGGATTTAATCGGTAAATATCAAAAGGCGTAACCTCGTATTTTTTTGCGATTTGAAAAACGGTTTCTCCTTTGGCTACCACATGTTTAATCTGAGATTGAACTGGTAACGCGAAAAGAAAAATTAAACTGAAAAGAAAAACAACTCTTTTTATCATAATCATAATTTAAAAACAATACTAAACAAAAATTTCAATAGCAATTCGTATCGTAAAAATAGAATAAAAATAATTGCTATTGAAATTTATATCTTGAATTTGAAAATTTATTTTATTCCCATTCTATCGTTGCTGGTGGTTTTGAGCTAATATCATATACTACTCTATTCACACCTCTAACATTATTTATAATTTCATTCGAAATCTTCATTAAGAATTCATAAGGTAAATGTACCCAATCCGCTGTCATTCCGTCTGTCGATTCTACTGCGCGCAAAGCTACTACTTTTTCGTAAGTACGCTCATCACCCATTACTCCTACACTATTTACAGGCAATAAGATTGCTCCCGCTTGCCATACTTTATCGTATAATCCGTGTTCTTTTAATCCGTTGATGAAAACAGCATCTACTTCTTGTAAAATAGCTACTTTTTCTGGCGTAATATCGCCTAAAATACGAATCGCTAATCCTGGTCCTGGGAATGGATGACGACCTAATAATTCTTCATCGATTCCTAATGACCTTCCTACTCTACGAACCTCATCTTTAAATAACATTCGTAAAGGTTCCACCACTTGCAATTTCATAAAATCAGGTAATCCACCTACGTTATGATGCGATTTAATCGTTGCTGAAGGTCCGCCCGTTGCTGAAACAGATTCGATAACATCGGGATAAATTGTACCTTGACCTAACCATTTCACATCGGTTAATTGATGTGCTTCATCATCAAAAACTTCAATGAACGCTTTTCCAATCGCTTTACGTTTTGCTTCTGGATCATCTAACCCAGCTAAGGCATCCAAAAAGCGTGCCGAAGCATCCACTCCTTTTACGTTTAAACCCATTCCTTTGTATTGATCTAATACATTTTGGAATTCGTTTTTACGTAATAATCCGTTGTTGACGAAAATACAATATAAGTTTTCTCCAATGGCTTTGTTCAATAAAACCGCAGCTACTGTTGAATCTACTCCCCCCGAAAGTCCTAAAACCACTTTATCGTTTCCGATTTTAGCTTTCATTTCAGCAACCACTTCCTCTACGAAAGCGTTTGGTGTAAAAGTTTGAGGTACTTGCGCAATTTTTACTAAAAAGTTCTCCAACATTTGTTTTCCATCTGTTGAATGGTATACTTCTGGGTGAAATTGAATGGCATAAGTAGTTTCTCCTTCAATTTTATATGCTGCGTTTTCTACGTCTTTTGTGCTAGCAATCATTACCCCATTTGTCGGAAGTTTCTTGATTGAATCCGAATGACTCATCCAAACTTGGCTATTTTCAGAAACACCTTCTAAAAACACTTCGTTCTCTTTGATGTACGAAAGATTCGCTCTTCCATATTCTCTTGTGTTAGAAGCTGCTACTTCTCCACCTGAAAAATGGGCTAAATATTGTGCTCCGTAACAAACTGCTAACAATGGCATTTTACCTCTAATTTGAGATAAATCGGGGTGAAGTGCTTCTTCTGAACGCACTGAACATGGACTTCCACCTAAAATTACTGCTTTATATGATGATAAATCTGCTGGAATTTTATCGAATGGAAAAATCTCGCAGAAAATATTTAATTCTCTTACTCTTCGGGCAATTAATTGGGTGTATTGCGAACCGAAATCTAAAATTAATACGTTGTGTTGCATTTTATTGTTGTTGTGTTGTAAATTTTAATTTCATTAAAAACAGAAAGACAAGTCATGACTTGTCTCTACAGATTAATATTCAAACGTTCCGTATTCGGATGTAATTGTTAATTTCTTGCTATCTGATTTTTCAACTCTTCCTACGATTTGTGCATCGATGTTGAATGATTTTGAAATTTCGATGATATCTTGCGCTACTTCGGCAGGAACGTATACTTCCATGCGGTGACCACAATTGAATACCTGATACATTTCTTTCCAATCCGTTTTAGAATTTTCTTGAATCAGTTTAAATAATGGTGGTACTGGAAATAAATTATCTTTAATCACGTGAACGTTTTCCACGAAGTGAAGCACTTTTGTTTGTGCACCACCACTGCAGTGAACCATTCCATGAATTTGATTTGAATTGTATTTTGATAATATCTTTTTGATTACTGGAGCGTATGTTCTCGTTGGAGAAAGTACTAATTTTCCGGCATCAATTGGACTATTTGCTACTGAATCTGTTAATTTAGTTTGACCTGAATACACTAGTTCATTTGGAACTGATGCGTCAAAACTTTCTGGATATTTTTCAGCCAAATATTTCGCAAAAACATCATGACGAGCTGAAGTTAAACCGTTACTTCCCATTCCGCCGTTATACTCTTTTTCATAAGTAGCTTGTCCAAAAGAAGCCAATCCTACAATTACATCACCTGCTTGAATATTCGCATTATCAATTACATCAGCACGTTTCATACGAGCTGTTACTGTTGAATCTACTATAATCGTACGAACTAAATCGCCTACATCAGCAGTTTCTCCACCGGTTGAATGAATGGTAACTCCGTGACTTTTTAAATCTGAAATTAATTCTTCTGTTCCGTTGATGATGGCTGAAATAACTTCGCCAGGAATTAGATTTTTGTTTCTTCCTATTGTGGATGAAAGTAAGATATTATCGGTTGCTCCGACACATAATAAATCATCGATATTCATGATTAAGGCATCTTGAGCAATTCCTTTCCAAACAGAAATATCACCCGTTTCTTTCCAATACATATAGGCTAAGGAAGACTTAGTTCCTGCGCCATCCGCATGCATAATGATGCAATATTGGTCGTCGTTAGTTAAATAATCTGGGATAATTTTACAAAATGCTTGTGGAAATAAGCCTTTGTCGATGTCTTTGATAGCTTGGTGCACATCTTCTTTAGAAGCCGAAACTCCTCGTAAATTGTAGCGTTTGCTCGTATCAGAACTCATGAATGTAGTGTGTTGTTGTTGTGGCGCAAAGATAGTTTTAAAATTTAGAATTTAGAAGTTTGAATTTAGAAATTGTTAAATTTTTATAACAAAAACACCTTCAACAAATTCTGATTGGTTGTTTGGAAACAGGATATTTTCAATTTTGTACGTAGTAAAACATTCACCTGCACTGGAAGAAACATCAAAATTTACATCGATCTCATCCATTTGTAAAGTTGTTTCGTTATTCAATTTTATTTTCAACGTATTTCCTGTAGGATTTATATCAGAAGGAAAAATCTGAATTAAATTAGCACTTGTAATAAATTTATAGGGAATCGCAACATCATTTAAATCAGTTACAGTAATCTGTTGAAAGGTATAGGTTTCATTTTCAAAAACGTTTTCTCCTGAAACTTCATCAATAATATTAACAAAAAAAGAAGCAGGTGTTGGTTTGTTCCCTTCGTCACAACTATCGTTACAACTTACATTAAATAAGGCTAATACTATAAACGCTATACCAACAATAATCTTTTTCATCTTGATTTACTTAAAATTTCAATTTCCACTCTTCTATTCTCAGCCGCTTGTTCTGGCGTTGCTTCTGGAATAGGGTGTATCGGTTGGGTTACACCAAATCCTTTTGTTTTTACACGATAATCTTGTATGCCATTATAAACGAGAAAACGCTTAATTTGTTTTGCACGATCAAGAGACAAATTTCGGTAATCTTTATCAATACAACAAATATGACCTTGAATTTCGATTTTTAAGTCGGGATTATTTTGCATGATAAATAATAAATCATACAAAGTTCCTTGCGATTCGGGCATGGTTGCAAAGGTATTTTGATAAAAATTGATGTTTTTCAAAGTAATTTTCATCCCAACTTTTGACAACTTGACTTTTTCTGCTAACGTGGCATCTTCTGGAATTACAACTTCTGGTTCAACTTCTTTTATCCCTAAAATTTCATTTTCTTTAGCTAAATCTTTCTCTAACAAATAATGAATAATTACTTTTCTATTTTCAGCCTTGATTTTTGAAGTAGCTCCTTTTTCTCCTAAAGAAATGCTTTTAAAATCGGGTCTTATATTTACCTTTCCTTTTATTTGGTTAAAAACATGACTTACTCTTTTTTGCGATAACGTATCGTTAAATCCTGAAGTACCTACTTCGTCCGTAGAACCAGTAATGGAAAGAATTTTAGAAGTTTTATTTTCTAAAATCCATTTTTGAAGTTTGGATGATTCTACTTTGTTTAATTCAAATTTGTTATTATCAAAATAAAAAGTTACCTGCTCTTGAGCAAAAGTTATTTGAATCAAAATGAATGATAGGAAGGAATATAAAAATTTCATGTAATTGTGATTTAAAAAATAAAAACGAAAACTATGCCAAAATTAATTCTCTAAGATAAGGATTTCTACCCTGCGGTTTTCGTTTCTTTCTTTTTCGTTTTTTTCCGGAATTTTATGAATAGGTTGAGAACTACCAAAGCTTTTATATAACAATCTACTGTCATCAATTTCATTGGCAACTAAAAAATTATGAACCGCAATTGCTCTAATTAAAGCAATATCTTCAGGATCTTCTCCTA
>JBILST010000178.1:0-5066 GCA_044371865.1 Flavobacterium sp. | reverse complement strand
TTTGAGATGACAATGCAACGGCTTCAATGGTAACTGGAATAGCTTTTAAGTTGAAATCTATTTTTTTGATTTCGTTCAATTGATTGTCCAAAAGTACCACCGAATTAAAATTTTTATAAAAAATCAAAATTTGTAATGGATTTTGGAAGTCCACTCGAGAAATTTTTCCTAATCCTAAATTGTTGTATTGATACGTTGTTGATGGACTGTTTTTGATTAAAATATTATTTCTAATGCTGTAATAATTCAATTGATTGTCAAAGCCTAAAAAAGTATCGCCTTCTATTTTTACCGTTTCTAATTTTGTGGCAGGAATAATTCCCTGACTACTCACTGTTAGACAATAAAAAATTAAAAGGGTTATGAATAAGATTTTTTTATTAGACATTCGTTAAACTATTTCAATTAATTAGGGTCTAATATACTACTAAAAACAAAATAGTTGTTAAATTTTGTAACAAAACACACGATTAGTAGTCTATATATACACACGTAATATCTGTAAAGAATGAAAAAATTTATTATTGCTTCGATTTTAATGGTTTCTGGGCTTGTAAATGCACAGAATTTTCAAGGAATGGCTGTTTATGAATCTAAAACTAGTACGGCCGATTTTATGAAAGGCATGAGTGGGAATAGAGATATGACTCCTGAAATGCAAAAACAAATAGAAGAACGTATGAAAAAAATGTTTGAGAGAACATTTGTTTTAAATTTTGATAAATCAGCTTCAATATACAAAGAAGAAGAAAAACTAGATGCTCCTGGTGGACAACAAGGTGGCGGAAGAATGATGATGTCTATGATGGGCGGTGGTGGAACGCATTATAAAAATGCAAAAACCAAACAATTTATTGTGGATAAAGAATTTTTTGGAAAAGAATTTTTAATTAAAGATTCATTGCCAAATTATGAATGGGTTTTAGGAAGCGAATCTAAACAAATTGGAGATTATATTTGTTTTAAAGCAACTGCAGTGGTTAAAGTTAGTGAATCTGATTTTAGAAATTTTAGATTTAGAAACAATAACAACGCTAAAGATGCCGATAAAAAAGCGGAAACAGTTAAAGATACAGCGAAAGCTAAGAAAACAAATTTTACAGATGATTGGGAAATGCCAAAAGAAAATACAATTACTGCTTGGTATTGTCCAGAAATTCCAGTAAATCAAGGTCCAGAAAATTATTGGGGTTTGCCAGGTTTGATTTTAGAAGTTAATGATGGTAAAACAGTAATTTTATGTTCAAAATTAGTATTGAATTCTAAAGATAAAGTAGAAATAAAACCTGCTTCTAAAGGAAAAGAAGTAACCCAAAAAGAATACGACGAAATCGTGAAAAAGAAAATGGAAGAAATGCGTGAAATGAATTCTGGTCCAGGCGGTCAAAGAGGTGGTGGATTTAGAATGGGTAGATAATCTAAAATATTAATTTATAACCTCGTCCCCTACTGTTAATAATTTCTACAGTAGGATCGAGGTTTAATTTTTTTCTTAGCTTCGTTATAAATACATCCATACTTCTCCCACTAAAAAAATCTTCATTTCCCCATACGGTATTTAATATCAAGGTTCTTTCTATCGTTTTTCCCTTATTTTTTACTAAAAATTCTAGTAAAATAGATTCTCTATTAGTTAATTTAACTGTTTTTTCTCCGTGAATTAATAATTGTGATTCAGTTTCAAATTCATAAGATCCAATTGTAAATCTTGTTGGTGTAGTTTTATTCTGAAGGTTATTAGTTAAAGATATGATTCTTACAATTAATTCTTCTATACTAAAAGGTTTTTTTATGTAATCATTGCAACCTATTTTAAATCCTTTAACTACATCAGCTGTTTGTGATTTTGATGTTAAAAATAAAATAGGAATAGTTTTATTAATTTGTCTAATTTCTTCGGCTAATGTAAAGCCGTCTTTTTTGGGCATCATTATATCTAAAACCAAAGCGTCAAAGTTCGATTTTCTAAATTCTTCAAAAGCAAATTCTCCATTTTCACATAAGGTAACCGTAAAGTTTCTACTTTCTAAACTTTCCTTAATAATTATTCCTAATGATGCTTCGTCCTCAGCCAAAAGCAGATTAATTTTGTTAGTCATTTGGTAAAGTTATTTTAAAAATAGTTTTGTTTGTTATAGTTAATTCAATTGTTCCAAAGTGTTTTTCAACTATAGTTTTTGCAAAATATAATCCAATTCCATGCCCTTTTATGTTGTGAATGTTTCCTTTTGGAATTCTATAAAACTTTTCAAATATTAATTTTTCTTGAGATTTTAATATTGAATTTCCGTTGTCTTTAACTTTAATTATAGTTGTTTTATCTGTTTGAAAGCAATTGATTTGAACATTATTTCCGCCATATTTTATTGCATTATCAATTAAATTTGAAATTGCATTTTCTAGATAAAATGAATCTGCCCTAATATATAATTCTTCTTTTTCAAATTCAAAAGTGATCTGTTTTTTAGAAATATCCTGATGTTTTTCAATAATTGATTTAATTAAAACTATTAAATTAATATTTTCTAAATTCAATTGAAGTTCTTTAGAGTTTAATGTTGCTGTTTCTAATATCTTTTCGACCATGTTTTCCAATTTATACAATTGATTGAATGAAATGGCAATATATTTTTTATTTTTTTCTAAATTATTTTCTGGATTAAATATGCTCATTCCTTCTAAAGCAGTTGCTATTGTGGTTATTGGTGTTTTGAATTCGTGAGTGATGTTGTTGATGAAATCATTTTTGATTTCGTCAATTTTTTTCTGTTTTTTAATGATATAAAGTAAAAAAAACAAACACCCAATAATTGCTAAAGAAAATAATAAAGAAAGCAACAATTCGTTTCCAATTCTTTTAATCAATAAACTATTTGAATAATCATAATTTAGATTTAAAGTTTCCTCGTTTTTGAAATAGACAGAATTTGGTACAATTTGGAGAGGTAATTTTGCTTTGCTTTTTAAATAAGTATAAATTAAAGTGTCGTTTTTTAAATGTTTTATTTCATAATTTAAAGCAATATTTTTACGATCTAGTTCTACTTTAAAAATAGAATCTAACATTTTATATTTAATAGAATCATTCTTAAATGACATCGTAATTTTACTAGGAAAGTTTTCTAATCCTCCAATTGAATCTATTGCTTTTTTTCCTTTAAGAATTTGTATGGATGAAATTTCTTCAACCTTAACTGCTTTGATATTAATAGGATGTGTGTTCTTTTGGTTTTTTACTAGTTTTTTAATTTTATTAGGAGCATTTGCATTTATTGCATCAGTTTTTTTTAGCTTGATAAATTGTTTTCTTAATTTTGAATCTAGTTTAATAACATGAATTAAATCTTCAACTTTAGTGGTCGAATCCTTGCTAACGATACTAATAAAATTTTCCTTAGAATCTTCATCAAAATATGTCTCTATAGCCTTGTCATAAGCAATTTGCACTTCGTTTTTTATCCGCTCTTTATTGCTCAAATAATTTTTATAATTCCAATAAACTTGCAAACAAATAGTTGCTAAAACTAAAAGGCTAATGACTGCAAATATTCTTTTTAGATTAATTTTCATACTTCAAAAGTAAAAACTATTTGCATATTTATTTAACCGTTAACACACGTTAACATTCATTAACTTATTATTTGATTTTATAACTGTTAATTTGCTTCATTAATTAAAAACTAAAAGAAATGAAAACACTATTTTTTTCAAGTGCATTTTTATGGCTAACTCTAAGCTCATTTGCGCAAAATTTTCAAGGAATAGCTTATTATTCTTCACAAACAAGCATGAAGAATTTTAATATTACAAGTGATGATATGACACCAGATGTTAAAGAAAAAATGATGGAAAGTATGAAAAAGGCTTTTGAAAAAAACTATGTTTTATCATTTAATACTGTGGAGTCCATTTATTCAGAAGAAGAAAAATTAGCTGCTCCAAAACCTTCTAGTAATGGAGTGTCTGTTAGTTTTTCAGGTGGTGGTGATTCTAAATATTATAAAAACTTTAAAACAAAACAATACACAACCGATTTAGATATTTTTGGAAAAGAATTTTTAGTTGTAGATTCTTTACCAAAATTTAATTGGGTTATGACTGGTGATGAAAAGAAAATTGGCAATTACACTTGTAGTAAGGCACTAATTATTATTCCTGTCACAGAAGAAGATTTAAAAGAATATGAAGAATATAAGAAAAAAGCAGAAAGTGGTAAAACAACTTTTTTCACACCAAGTGAACCTAAAGAGAGAATAATTGAAGCATGGTACACCATGGAAATTCCAGTTTCAAATGGACCAGATAAATATTGGGGTTTACCAGGTTTAATTTTAGAATTACATGAAGGTGAAACCACATTTTTATGTTCAAAAATAGTTTTAAATCCTCAAGAAAAAATAGAGATTAAAGCACCAAAAAATGGAAAAAAAGTGACTCAAAAAGAATTTGATGATATCCAAGAAAAGAAACTAAATAGTATGAAAAATGAAGATGGAGTTATAGAAATTAAAATGTAACAAAATTTTGATTAATAAATTTGTAACAAAACTTCATAATATTAGTCTTATTTATTTAATATTATTAACAAATGAAAAAAAATATACTTTTTCTACTTTTATTATTTAGCGCAATTGCCTTTTCTCAAAATATTCGTTTCGAAGGAACTGTTAAAGATACAACAGGAGTTGGTTTAGAAATGGCCAATATTATGGCAATTAACAAGCAAACCAAAGCAATGGATGCTTATGCCATTACTAATGAAGCGGGAAAATTTACACTAAACCTTAAGTCTAGCACAGCCTATACTCTTAAAGTAAGTTATATTGGTTTTCAAACTTTTGAAAAAGCGGTGACTACTGGAACTACTAACATGAATTTTCCTGTAGTTTTAAAAGAAGGCACTCAATTAAATGAAGTAGAAATTGTACATGAAATGCCCGTGAGTGTTTCGGGAGATACGATTATTTACAATTCCGATTCTTTTACAAATGGAACAGAACGAAAGTTGGAAGATGTTCTTAAAAAACTCCCAGGTGTTGAAGTAAATAAAGACGGGGAAATTGAAG
>JBILST010000177.1:0-5092 GCA_044371865.1 Flavobacterium sp. | reverse complement strand
ATACGAAGTAAAAACACCAACTCCTGGAATGAACAATGATGGTTCGGGAATTATTTTGAATTATATCACAGTATCTACTTCTCAAACCAATTATAATGAAGGGGATGTTTTTGATTTTGTTTTTACAACGAGTCAACCTGTGACTGGTTCAGATTTGCTATTTAATTTTACGTTAGTAAACGGAAATTTCATGGTAAATGATTATACCAATACAAACTTAACTGTTTTAATACCAGTAGGACAAACCACCGCTTCAAATACATGTACATTGTTTGATGATATAACGGACGAAGGTGATGAAGAGTTATTAATTGATATTCAAAGTGTACCCACAGGATATGTTATTAATAATGATAATTTAATTCTTAGAGTTTACGACAATGATTATGTTGTACAAACTTTTGGAACGCCTATAAACCCTACTTATAATATAGTTACACCAACAATCCCAACAGGTTATTACGATTCGTTAGAAGGATTGTCAGGTAATGCATTAAAACAAGCAGTTCAAGACATTATTGCAGCACCCACTGTACGATTACATAGTTATGCAGATATATGGGATATTATTCGAACTGCAGATCAAAATCCTGAAAATTCCAATCAAATATGGGATATGTATTTAGAGATTCCAATGGCAAAATTAGATCAACAAACCACAAGCAGTATAGTGGGTAAATGGAATAGAGAACATATTTTTTGTCAATCTAGAGGAGGTTTTGAGGTGGCTAATGGCGATACTGCGGATGGAATTGGTGTTTGGAACTCTACAAGCGCAGCAAGTGTTGCAGACGGTGTTTCAGATGCGCATCATATAAGAGCAGAGAATGGGCAGGAAAATTCTTCAAGAAATAATAAAAATTACGGAACTGTTAATTCATCAACGGTTTATGCAGGTCCTTCAGGAACTCAAGGTTCTTGGCGAGGCGATGTAGCAAGAGCATTGTTTTATATGGCTGTTCGTTTTGACGGTTTGAATGTAGTTAATGGTGATCCAAGCGAATATTTACCAAGTACATCTATAGCCTCTGGAAATATTGGTGATTTAGCAACTTTGTTAGTTTGGAACCATTCTGATCCAAAAGACGATTTTGAAATGAATCGTAATAATTACATTTATACTTGGCAAATGAATCGTAATCCTTTTATTGATTATCCACTGTTAATAGATTATATTTTTGGAGCCAATTTTGGACAGCCATGGTCGTCAAGTTTGTCTATACAAAACCCTATTGAAAATAGGGTTGCGGTTTATCCTAACCCAACAACCGATTATATAATTGTAGCTGGATTAGAAGGAAATTCAAAGGTTGAAATTTATACAATTACGGGTCAAATGGTTCAAAGTCAAAATTTTGAAAATGAAATTCGAATAAATATAGATTTAAATGCCGGGATGTATTTAGTTAAAGTTTCAAATGGATTCCAATCCACCACAAAAAAAATAATTGTGAAGTAAATAAAAAAGGTCAGATTTAAAATCTGACCTTTCTCTTTTTAAATTCCTGCTATTTCTTTTAGTTCTTTAACAAATCGTTCTGCTAAAACATCAGCTTCGCTTTGTGTTGGAGCTTCGGTATAAATTCTAATTATTGGTTCCGTATTTGATTTTCTTAAATGAACCCATTCTGTTGGAAAATCAATTTTCACACCGTCAATTGTAGTGATGTTTTCTGATTTATATTTTTCGGTCAATGTCGCTAAGACATTATCCACATCAATTTGAGGTGTTAACTCAATCTTGTTTTTACTCATATAATATTGAGGATAAGAAGCTCTAATTTCAGCAACTGTCTTATCTTGATTTGCCAAGTAAGTTAAAAACAAAGCTACACCCACCATACTATCTCTTCCATAGTGCGATGAAGGATAAATAATTCCTCCGTTGCCTTCTCCACCAATAATAGCATTGGTTTTCTTCATTAATTCTACCACATTTACTTCGCCTACAGCACTTGCTTGGTATGTTCCTCCGTGTTTTTCAGTAATATCTCTCAAGGCACGAGAAGATGACATATTGGAAACCGTATTTCCTGGTGTTTTAGATAAAACATAATCGGCAACAGCTACTAAAGTATATTCTTCACCAAACATTTCACCATCATTTGAAATGAAAGCTAATCTATCCACATCAGGGTCCACTACAATTCCAAAATCGGCTTTTTCTTCCACAACTAATTTACAGATATCTCCCAAATGTTCTTTTAAAGGTTCAGGATTGTGGGGAAAATGACCGTTTGGTTCGCAATACAATTTTACGACTTCAACACCCATTTGTTCTAGTAAATTTGGAATAATAATTCCGCCAGAAGAATTCACACCATCCACAACCACTTTGAATTTCTTCGTTTTTACCAAATCGGCATCCACTAAAGGCAATTCAAGTACTTCATCAATATGAATATCCATGTAGGCATTGTTCTCAATAACTTCTCCTAAATTATCAACATCAGAAAAATCAAAGGCTTCTTTTTCGGCAATTTCTAAAATTAATTCACCTTCTTTTCCACTTAAAAATTCACCTTTTTCATTTAATAATTTAAGTGCATTCCATTGTTTAGGATTGTGGGAAGCAGTTAAAATAATTCCGCCATCTGCTTTTTCAAGAGGTACCGCTATTTCCACTGTGGGTGTTGTAGATAATCCTAAATCAATTACATCAATTCCTAGCCCAACCAACGTATTCATTACTAAATTATGTATCATTGGTCCCGAAATTCGGGCATCTCTACCGATAACTACTTTTAATCGTTCGCTACTTTTAGAAGCGTGTCTTATTTTTAAAAATGAACCATAAGCCGATGCGAATTTTACTGCATCAACAGGAGTTAAATTGTCCCCAACCGCTCCACCAATAGTACCACGAATACCTGATATTGATTTTATTAATGTCATTTGTTTTACTTTTTTGTTGTACAAATATAATTGATGTATCTCGCAAAGACACAATGTCGCAAAGAATTTTTTTATATATTTACGAAAAGAACTCAGAATACTATGAACTATTTAGCACATGTTTATTTATCAGGTAATCACGATTTGTTAAAAATAGGTAACTTTATGGCAGATAGTATCAAAGGGAATGACTACGAAAAATTTGATACCGAAATTAAAAAAGGAATTTTATTACACCGACATATTGATAGTTTTACCGATTCGCATCCCATTTATCGAAAAAGCAAGCATCGTTTACATGAGAAATATGGTCATTATTCAGGGGTAATAATGGATATATTGTATGATCATTTTTTAGCAAAAAATTGGAGTATTTATTCAGACGAAAAATTAGAGAAGTATGCTAATGATTTTTATAAATTACTAGAAGCAAATAGAAATATTCTTACCGATAGAATTATTAGCATGATGCCTTACATGATTGCAAGAAATTGGTTTGTTAGTTATGCAACGATTTCGGGTATGGAGATGATTCTTTTTCAAATGGATTATAAAACCAAACATAGAGCTAATATGCAGGAGGCTATAGTAGAATTGAAAGATTTTTATTTTGAATTTGAATCGGAATTTTTTCTTTTTTTTGAAGAACTAATTCTTTCTTGCCAGCATAAATTAGCGGAATTAAATGAAGCATAGCTTTTAACTTCTAATTTTAAAACTTAATTTCGCAATTAAATACAGAGTAATGCCAAGAAGTAAACCATTTTCCTTGCAAACGTTTTTACATAAAACCTTCAGACGTTTAGAACGGTTTATTTTTCTTTTGAAATCGCTTTTAACTCCGCGTCAGTTTATTTATTTATCCTGTGTTCTTGTCGGAATTTCATCGGCGTTGGCTGTAATTATTCTTAAAACATTTGCGCATTGGGTATTTAAATCATCCCAAAAATTAGATGATATTTTACATCTTCCGTTCAGTAATAGTACTTTGCCAATCATCGGAATTATTATTACTGTAATAATTGTTAAAAAAGTATTGGATGGTTCTATAGAAAAAGGAACTTCGCAAATTATGTATGCTGTAGCTAAAAAGCGAGGCATTATGACTAGAAAGCAAATGTTTGCACAAATCATCACAAGTTCTTTCACAGTAGGGATGGGTGGAAGTGCCGGATTAGAATCACCTATTACCATTACTGGAGCAGCTTTTGGAAGTAATTATGCCCAAAATTATAGACTAAGTTACAAAGATAGAACATTGTTGTTAGCTTGTGGAGTTGCCTCTGGTGTAGGAGCTGCGTTTAATGCGCCCATTGCAGGGGTTTTGTTTGCTATTGAAGTTATTTTAGCCGAAATTAGTATTACTGCGTTTATTCCAATTATGATAAGTGCTGCAACAGGAGCTTTGGTTTCAACAGTAATGTTGAATGAAGATATCTTGTTTTCGTTTAAAAAAGTCCAATTTTTCGATTATCACAATTTACCATATTATATTTTATTAGGGGTTTTAAGCGGATTGGTTTCGATAAATTACGCTAGAACTTTTAGAAAAATTGAACACTATTTCAGCAGATTGAAATTAAATATAATTAACAAAGCTCTTTTTGGAGCAACTATTTTGGGTGTATTGATTTTTTTGTTTCCATCGCTTTTTGGGGAAGGCTACGAAAGTATTAAATTATTAGCTGATAGTAACCCTGAACGCTTGGTTCAAAACACCGTTTTCGAACGTTTTCAGGAGTCAAAATGGATTTTGTTGTTGTTTGTTGGAGCTACAATGTTGATTAAAGTTTACGCAACAAGTTTAACTTTAGGAGCTGGTGGAAACGGAGGTAATTTTGCACCTTCATTATTTGTGGGTTCTTATTTAGGATTTTGCGTAGCTTATTTTTTTAATATCATTGGTTTTGCTAAATTACCTATTGGCAATTTTACTTTAGTTGGTATGGCTGGTATTTTGAGTGGATTGTTTCATGCACCATTAACGGCTATTTTTCTTATTGCTGAAATTACAGGTGGTTACAATTTGATGGTTCCCTTGATGATTGTATCTTCAGTTAGTTTTGCTATTTCTAAACGCTTTGAACCTTATTCGTTTGATATTAAAAATTTAGCAGATAAAGGAGAGGTTTTTACGGATAATCGCGATTCAAATATTTTGAATTCAATAGATGTTGCAAAATTGATTCTAACTGAT
>JBILST010000040.1:0-13277 GCA_044371865.1 Flavobacterium sp. | reverse complement strand
CATTTTGTATCACTTTTAACGGATGGGAAAGCTTTAGAATTATATAAAACGATAGAAGCAAACAAAAGTTAAATATGTAAATAAATTGTTAATTATTTTGAAAATTAGTATAAAGAGTTAATTTTGTTTTATTAAAATAAAATTAACCCAAAAACATGAAAAAAAAATTACTTTTTTTAATTAGTGCTTTGTTTGTTTTTACTTTAAATTTTGGTCAGTCAAATGCTCCAAAAAAAGAATCTAAAACAAATAAATTTTCTATTGTAGCTGTAAATAAGCCTTTGACTAAAAAGCAGGCAAAGTCGGCTCGAAAAAAACATGCTAAAAATTTAGCAAACTCGCCTTACAAAAAGTCTTTGACTTTGTCTAAGAAAGAAAGAAAGGCACTTGGAATTCCTCCTAAGAAATATTACGAAATGGAGTGGGAATTAACTATGGATCCAATTACAGGTAAACCTACACCTGAAAAATTAATTCAAGTTAGAGAACAATTGCAAAGAGAAAGACAGCAAGCTTTAGCAGCGGGAAGAACTCCTGGAGATGCTTCTGATAACAATTGGATTGAAAGAGGTCCAAATAATGTTGGAGGTAGAGTTAGAGCTATTATGTTTGACCCAAATGATGCAACTTACAAGCGAGTTTTTGCTGGTGGAGTAAGTGGAGGATTGTGGGTTAATAATGATATCACAACAAATACAGCTTGGACAAGAGTAAATATTCCAGAAAATTTATCAGTTTCAGTAATTACTTATGACCCTATTAATCCTAATATTTTTTATTTAGGAACTGGAGAGTCATATGTTGGTGGCGATGTAAATGGAGATGGTGTATGGAAGTCAATTGACAGCGGAATCACTTGGAATAAAATATTTGGAGGTATTTCTGGACCTACTGTTTTTCAATCTGCGTCGAACGTTGTTGTGAATTCACCTTCTGGTGTTGCAGGTAGTTACCCTTCTTATCCAACTACTGCGTTTGGAGGAACAATAGATTTTTCAATAAACGCTGGACTGATTTTAGTTAATGATGGATCGGCAACACCTTCATTGGGTTGTAGTTCAATTATCAATTCTTCTGAGTTAGATGGTAAAATAGCGCTAATAAGGAGAGGTTCTTGTAATTTTACTCAAAAAATTCAAAATGCTCAAGATGCTGGTGCTGTAGCTGTAATTGTGATGAATAATGTGGAAGGAACACCTATACCTATGGGTGGAACTGATACAGCAGGAACAATTATTATACCTTCGCTCATGATATCGAAAACAGATGGAGATTTATTAGAAGCTTCCATAGCGGTAAATGAAATTAATGTAACTTTAAACCCTACTAATCCAGGAGGCTTTACAGGTAACTTAGTGCCTGGTATTCAACATATAAATGATATAAAAGTTAGAAATAATGGTGGCGTTTCCGAATTATATGTAGCAGCCGGAGATTCTTTTTATGGGGCAGCCAATTCAGTAACTTATTTAGGTGGACCTCAATATGGTTTGTATAAATCTATAGATCGAGGGGCTAATTGGATAGAAATAAATTTAGGATTAAGTGCAAACAATAACAAATTGTGTCCAAATGAAATTGAGATTTCTTCTAATAATACAGTATGGGTAACTACTACGAATAGTGTATTATACGCAGATGGTGGTGGTCTTGTTTATTCGTCTAGTAATGGAAGTTCTTTTGATTTAAAATATCAAGTGCCTTTTGGGAGACGGACACAGATTGCGGTTTCAAAAACTAATCCTGATAAAGTTTATGTTCTAACGGAAGAATTAAATAGCCGAGAGGCAGAAATGTACTTAACGGTTAACGGTTTTTTGACAACTACTAAAATAAATGAGCCCGCTGCCATACACGGAACTTCATCAACCGATTTTTGTAGAGGTCAAGCTTTTTACGACTTAATGATTGAAGTAGATCCGACGAATGATGCTATAGTGTATATAGGAGGTATAGATATTCATCGTTCAACAAATAGTGGTACATCATGGCAAACAATTTCTAAATGGTCTTCTGGATATGGGACAGGAGTATCTGTGGTACATGCAGATCAACATGCAATGATGTTTAGACCAGGGAATGCTAATCAAGCAATATTTGCTCATGATGGAGGTGTAAGTTACGCTTCAAGTTTATCCGCTGCTCCATCTTCTACAACTGCAATTACAACAAGGGTAAGTGGGTTAAATATTACGCAATTTTATAGTGTAGGTATAGCTCCAACTCAAGCTGTTAGTGGGCTTACTGGAGAGTATTTTGCTGCAGGTGCTCAGGATAATGGAACACAATATTTTGCAGCGCCAACAGCTGGGGTAAATTCAAGTACACAATCACAAGGAGGGGATGGTGCTTATACACTATTTGATCAAGGTAATGACAAATATTACATTTCTAACTATGTGTATAATGAAAATATTAACTTAAGACCTTTGCCTGGTTCTAGTATTGGAGCTTCAAGAGTGTTAGACAATGATAGTGATGGTAATAACGGAGCCTTTATAGCGCCAATGATTTTAGATTCTAATAGAGATGCGTTGTACTCTGATTATTCAAATGGAACAACTTTCAGAATAAGAAGGTATACAAATATTAAATCAGGAACTATTGGTAGAACAAATTTAACAGATCCGCTTTTGACTGCATCACCAACTGCTTTTGCTGTTTCGCCATACACAACTGCTTCAACGACCCTTTTAGTAGGTACTCGTTTAGGAAGATTGTTGAGATTAACAACTGCAGATGTAACTCCGGTATGGGCTGATATTTCTGGACCTTCATTTGTGGGAAGTATTTCGGATGTAGAATATGGAGCGTCAAATAATGAAATTTTTGTAACAATGCATAACTATAATGTAGTTAGTATTTGGTATACAAAAGATGGTGGAGTTACTTGGTTAAATAAAGAAGGTAATTTCCCAGATATTCCTGTTAAAGCAATTTTGCCAAATCCACTAAAAAATGTTGGAGGTTTTGCTACTGAAGTTATTATTGGAACAGATTTAGGAATATGGTATTGTAATAATTTTGACACGGCAACTCCAACTTGGATTCAAGCTTATAATGGTATGAGTAACGTTAAAGTTACAGATTTAGATATGAGAAATGACTATACGGTTTATGCAGCTACTTATGGAAGAGGAGTGTTCTCAGGTTTGTTTACCAATACAACGCTTTCAGCTACTGATTTTACTCTATCTAATAACGTTAAAATCTATCCAAATCCTGCAACTGATTTAATTAATGTCTCAGTTTCAAATTATGTTGGAGATTTAAAAGTAGAACTGTTTGATGTAAACGGTAGATTAGTAAATGATAAAACAGTAGATTTTTCTGGTAATTATTCAATGGAGTTAAACGAGTTAACTGCAGGTGTGTATATCGTTAAATTAACAGGTACGAACTTAAATTATTCAGAGAAGATAGTTGTGAATTAATTTCTGAATTAGGTATTTAAAAAGGTCAGTGATATAAACATCACTGACCTTTTTGTTTTATGATCTTAAAGGTTTTCTTTAATCAAAGATTTATTCCTTTTAAGATTATGGCAGGTAGATTAAGTAGTTGTGTTTGGTTTTGTTTTTCTAACTAAAAGGTGTGTAAAATAAAAAACCTCTCCAATTGGAGAGGTTTTTTTATGTTGCTAATAAAGATTATTAAGCTTCGAAAGGAATTACAGATACATATGATTTGTTTTCCGCTTTCTTTTGGAATTTTACAACTCCATCAACTTTAGCATGTAAAGTATGATCTTTACCCATGTAAACATTTTCACCTGGGTTGTGCTTAGAACCTCTTTGTCTAACAATGATGTTTCCAGCAATAGCAGCTTGACCACCATAAATCTTAACGCCTAAACGTTTCGATTCTGATTCTCTACCATTCTTCGAACTACCGACACCTTTCTTGTGAGCCATGATGTTATATTTTAAATGTTATTCTTCAGTTTTTGGTTTTTTAGTCGCTTTAGCTTTTGGCTTAACTTCTTCAGTAGCCTCAGTTACTTCAACTTCAACTTCTTTTTTAGCAGCTTTTTTCTTAGCTCCAGCAGCAACAATTCCTTCAATTAAAATTTGAGTGAATGATTGTCTGTGACCATTTTTCTTTTTGTAACCTTTTCTTCTTTTCTTTTTGAAGACAATTACTTTATCACCTTTTAAGTGTTGTAACACTTTGGCTTCTACAGAAGCTCCTTCTACAGCTGGGGCGCCTAAAGTTACTGTTCCGTTTTCATCTAATAAAAGAACTTTGTCAAAAGAAACTTTAGTTCCTTCTTCTGAAGCTAAACGGTGAACATAAACCTTTTGGTCTTTGCTTACTTTGAATTGTTGCCCTGCTATCTCTACGATTGCGTACATAACAATGATTTTAGTTAAAAATTTTAAGGTTGCAAATATACAATAATTTATAAATCAAACAACTATTATGGTAAATAATAATATTGAAAAAATAATTTCAGCATTTTTTTTAATTTAAATTACGTTTTATTGTAACATTATCTCGAAATTGCGTCTTATTAAAATTATATCAACAAATTAATAACGTATGAAAAAATCTTTAATGGCTTTAGGAACTGCACTTATGCTTGGCGGAACTGCTTCAGCTCAAAAAGTAACATTCGAAGAGTTTGATTTAGACAACGGTCTTCACGTTGTACTTCATCAAGACAATTCAGCTCCAGTAGTAATCACTTCGGTTATGTACCACGTAGGAGCAAAAGACGAACAGCCTAACCGAACAGGTTTTGCTCACTTTTTTGAACACCTTTTATTTGAAGGAACAAAAAATATTGGTCGTGGCGACTGGTTTAAATTAGTTACCGCAAACGGAGGAAACAATAATGCAAATACTACTGATGACAGAACTTATTATTATGAAGTTTTCCCTTCTAATAATTTAGAATTGGCAATATGGATGGAATCTGAACGATTGATGCATCCAGTAATCAACCAGATTGGTGTAGATACACAAAATGAAGTAGTTAAGGAAGAAAAAAGACTTCGTGTTGATAATCAGCCTTATGGAAACTTGATTAAAGCGGTTAAACAAAACATGTTTAAAGTGCATCCATACAAATGGACAACTATTGGAGAAATGGAGCATTTAGATGCTGCTACTTTAGAAGAGTTTCAAGCGTTTAACAAAAAATTCTATGTACCTAATAATGCTGTTTTAGTTGTTGCAGGTCAATTTGATAAAGCGCAAGCTAAAGAATGGATCACTAAATATTTTAGTGCAATTCCTAAAGGAGCTCCAGTTACACGTCAAAAAGTAGAAGAAGCACCTATTACTCAAGAGTTCAAAGCTTCGTGGGAAGATCCAAATATTCAAATTCCAATGTTGGTTGCTTCTTACAGAACACCTTCAATGAAATCTCGTGATGCTAGAATCTTAGATATGATTTCAACGTATTTATCAGACGGTAAAAGTTCTAAATTATACAAAAAAATTGTTGACGACAAGAAAATGGCTTTACAAATCGGAGCTTTCAATTACAGTCAAGAAGATTATGGTATGTATTTAATCTATGGTTTACCAATGGGTACGAATACAACTGAATCTATTTTAAAAGAAATTGATGAAGAAATAGTAAAAATGCAAACAGAATTAATTTCTGTAAACGATTTTCAAAAACTTCAAAACAAATTTGAAAGTAATTATGTAAGCAATAACGCTTCTGTTGAAGGAATTGCAGATAATTTAGCAACTTACTATATGTTGTATGGTGATATCAACTTAATTAATACTGAAATTGATATTTATCGTTCTATCACAAGAGAAGAAATTAGAGAAACAGCAAAAAAATATCTAAACTCAAACCAAAGAATGATTTTAGACTATGTTCCTGCTAAAGACAAAGCTCAAAACTAAGATTTGAAGAATATGAAAAAATTTATATATATCGCAGCCAGTTTATTTTTGACAATGACTATGCAAGCACAAGACAGACCACAACCTAAAGCAGGTCCTGCTCCATCTATAAACATTAATAAGCCACAAAGTTTTGTGCTTAAAAATGGTTTAAAAGTTTTAGTGGTAGAAAATCATAAATTACCTAGAGTTTCTTTCAACTTAACTTTAGATAATCCGCCTTACGCAGAAGGAACTAAAAAAGGAGTTTCTGATTTATTAAGTTCAATGATTGGTAACGGAACACAATCGGTTTCTAAAAATGCTTTCAATGAAGAAATCGACTTTTTAGGAGCAAATATTAATTTTTGGGATTCAGGTGCTTCTGCAAATGGATTATCAAGATATTCAAAAAGAATTCTAGAATTAATGGCAGATGGTGCTTTAAATCCATTGTTTGTTCAAGAAGAATTTGAAAAAGAAAAAGAGAAAATAATCGAAGGGTTAAAATCTGAAGAGAAAAGTGTTTCAGCAATTGCAGGTAGAGTTGAAAATGTTTTAACTTATGGTAAAGAACACTACAAAGGTGAATATACTAGTGAAGAAACATTGAAAAATGTAACATTAAATGATGTTATATTGAATTATAACACATACTTTGCGCCAAGTAATGCTTATTTGGTAATTGTAGGTGATGTAAACTTTAAAGATGTTAAAAAAGAAGTTGAAAGACTTTTTGGAAAATGGAAAAAAGCAACTGCTCCTCAATTAACTTATTCGGATCCTAAAGACGTTCAATACAGTCAAATTAACTTTATTGACGTACCAAATGCTGTTCAATCTGAAATCGCATTAGTTAATTTGTCTAACTTAAAAATGACAGATAAAGAATACTTTGCAGCTCTTTTAGCGAACCAAATTTTAGGTGGCGGTGGAGAAGGAAGATTATTCTTAAACTTACGTGAAAAACATGGTTGGACATACGGAGCATACTCTTCAATAGGTTCAGGAAAATACATTAACAAATTCCGTTCAGGTTCTTCTGTAAGAAATGTTGTAACTGATAGTGCTATTGTAGAAGTTTTTAACGAATTGAAAAAAATCAGAACAGAATTAGTTTCTGAAGAAGATTTAAAAAATGCTAAAGCTAAATATATTGGAAACTTTGTAATGCAAATTGAAAAACCTTCTACTATTGCGGGTTATGCATTAAACAAGGAAACTCAAGGTTTACCAGAGGATTTCTATGAAAACTACATTAAAAACATCAATGCTGTTACAGCTGAAGATATTAAAAATGCAGCTAATAAATATTTCTTAGCTGATAAAACTAGAGTAGTTATTGTTGGTAAAGCTGGTGATGTTTTACCAGGTTTAGAAACAATGAGCAAAAGAGAAAAATTACCAATTTTCTACTTTGATAAATTTGGAAATCCAACTGAAAAACCAGCAGTTAAAAAAGCTGTTCCTGCAGGAGTAACAGCTCAAACTGTACTAAATGATTATATCAAAGCTATTGGTGGTGAAAAAGCGGTTAAAAACGTAAAAACATTAGCTGTAATGTCGGCTGGAACTGTTCAAGGAACACCTTTAGAATTAGTTGTAAAAACAGCTCCTAAAAAATTAGGTGTTGAAATGAAAGCAATGGGAATGACTATGATGAAACAAGTAGTTAATGACAAAGAAGCTTACATGGTGCAACAAGGTCAAAGAAAAGATTTCAAAGACCAAGAGTTAAAAGATATGCAGGCAGAAGCAACTACTTTTAAAGAATTAGGATTGTTAACTGAAAAAGGAATCACTTTAACGGGTATTGAAAACATCAATGGAGCTGATGCTTATGCTATCAAAAATGGAAAATCTACTTATTACTATGATGTAAAAACTGGATATAAAATTGCTGAAGCTAAAGAATTAGAGCAAGGTGGTCAAAAAATGACACAAACTACTTATTACCAAGATTACAAAGATGTTAAAGGATTGAAATTCCCTTACAAAACAATCATGAATGTTGGTATTGAAATTGAATTAATTACTACTGAAGTTAAAATTAACGAAGGGGTAACTGATGCAGATTTCAAATAAGAAATTAGATTAAATTTATAGAGGGCGCTCAAGAAATTGAGCGCTTTTTTTATTTCTTACTAGAAAAATATACGCCAACTAAAACAATCATTGCGCCTAATAATTGAATTAACGAAAGCGTTTCATTCATAAATAAATAACCTAAAGCAAACGCCACAACAGGGATAATATAAGTTACCGAAGAAGCAAAAACAGGTGAAGACAATTGAATTAGTTTAAAAAATAAGATATTTGAAAATCCAGTTCCTACAACACCTAAAATAGCAATAAAACCTAAAGAAGTTTGTACTTTGCTTTCATGTATAATATCGAAAAATCCTGTAAAATATAAGACTATCAAAGCAGGAAAAAACATAATTAAAAAATTTCCAGTACTTATTGTTAATGGTTTTAAGTCGGATAAATATTTTTTAATCAAATTCACATTAATGCCATAAAAAATAGAAGCAATTACAATTAAAATAGCGTAATAATAATTTTCAGTGGTGTTTTCTCCATTTCCAAATAATACTAACAGAGCGCAACCTATAAATCCGATAATTACTCCAAATACTTGCGTTCTATGAACGTTCATTCCAAAAAATAAGAGTCCAACTAATAATGTGTTTAAAGGAGTTAATGAGTTTAATATTGAGCTAATAGAACCATCGATTTTTGAAAGTGCAAAAGCAAACAAAAAGGCGGGAATAAATGTGCCGCAAATAGCAGTTAAGGCAATATACTTCCATTTGTATAATGGAATTTGTGGTATTTGTTTAAATCCAACAATAATTAAGAATATCGAAGCAAATAAAATACGTAAGCTTCCCAATTGAATTGAATTTACGCCTTTTAAACCTAACTGCATTAAGATAAAAGAACTTCCCCAAACACAACCTAAAAAAACTAATAAATACCATTTTGTCGAATTGTTTTCCATAGCATAATTTTATCTCTCAAAATTCAGGCTTTATTTTTAAAATAGCACTATGAAATTTTGTAATTTTGCAAAGCCTTTATTTAGAGGTAAATAATTTAACTTTTACTACTATGAAAAATTTGAAAAATATCGGATTGGCTCTTTTAATCACGCTTTCTTTTGCAAGTTGCAAACAAGAAAACAGAGAGGTAGCTAAAGAAGAAATTAAAAAAGAAGCGGTTACTGAGGCTGATTTAGCCAAAATGCAAACGGCAAGTTTTACGATCGATGGAATGACTTGTGCAATGGGTTGTGCTAAAACAATCGAAAATAAATTAGCAGAACAAGCTGGTGTTGGACAAGCTGTTGTGGATTTTGAAACAAAAATAGCAACTGTTAAATTCGATGCTGAAAAACAATCTTTAGAATCGTTAACCAAAACCATTGAAGGTGTTGCCGGCGGTGATTCTTACAAAGTAACTGAATCGAAAAAAATGTAATAAAAAACGCCCTGAGAGAATCAGGGCGTTTTTTATTTCCACTTTAGTGTTTCCATAATTCTTCGCATATCTGCTTTTAGGTATTGAGCAGCTGGTAAAATAGAATCAAAATTAGGTTTTGCGTAAAAATAAACACTTCCTACTATAAAGTTTTTTGTACTATCGGTGGCGTAAAATTGGGCGTTTGTTGCTGCATTTCCACCTACTTCATAGAACATTCCATATACTTTTGTCTTTTCGTTAATGAAAGGCTGTTCTATGATGTCATCGGCTTTTACAACATGATTATAGGTGAGTGTCTGAGCATCACGTAATAATTTATCAATGTCATTATTAACCGATTTGTGTGTTAGATAAATTGTGGCTTTCATTTTTGGATAATTTATCTCGAAAGCACATGATTTATCTTTTATTAAAGCCAAATCGTTTTTTTCAAAAGTAAACGTACAATCAGAATTCAATTTAGAATATTTTGCTTTTGGATATTCTAAACTCAATTGTCCTTTAGGTTTAGGGATTGTTTCGTCTCCACAGGAAATCATTCCCAAAAACAAACCTAAACAGCTTAATTTTACTATATTTTGTATCATGATACTATAACGTAACTTTTATTTGTTTTATTCTTCGCTTGTCAACATTTTCGATGGTAAAAATAAGGTTATGAAACGTTATTTTTTGTCTTTTCTTTGGAAAATTTCCAGAAATTTCGAGTAAGAATCCAGCTAATGTTTCTGCTTCACCTTTTTGTTTTTCAAACTCATCTTCGTCTACATCTAATATTCGATAAAAATCTTTCAAGCTAATTTTTCCTTCAAATAAATAGTTGTTGTCGTCAATTTGTGAATAAATTAAATCTTCGTCATCAAACTCATCACTAATATCGCCCACAATTTCTTCCAAAACGTCTTCTAAAGAAATAATTCCCGAAGTTCCACCATATTCATCTACTACAATGGCTAAATGACTTTTCATGGCTTGAAAATCTTTTAATAAATCGTCTAATTTTTTATTTTCTGGAACAAAGAAAGGTTCGCGTAAAAGAGCTGTCCAATTAAAATCTTCACTATCTATGTGTGGAATTAAATCTTTAATAAATAAAATACCTTCAATTTGATCAATATTTTCCTTATAAACCGGAATTCTTGAATACCCTTTCTCAATAATTTTAGGCATTATTTCTTTAAATTCATGTTCAATATTCAAAGCAAATACATCAATTCGAGGACTCATTACTTGTCTAACTTCTGTATTACCAAAGGTTACAATGCCTTCTAATATTTTTTGTTCTCCATCTGTTGTGTCAGATTGCGAAGTTAATTCTAAAGCTTGTGAAAGTTGGTCGACCGAAAAATTCCCTTTTTGAACACTCAGTTTTTTCTCAATATAGTGAATTCCATTTCGCATAGGAACACTTATAGGCGACAATAAATTGTTTAAAACAGTTATGGGAACAGCAACTTTCATTGCAAAATCCATGTTGTTTCGATTGGCATAGATTTTTGGTAAAACTTCTCCAAAAAGTAAAATAAAGAAAGTAACTAAAACTACTTCAAACGTAAATCGTAAAGCAGAAGATTCAATTTCGTTAAAAAATCTACCGCTAAAAGAAGAAAAAATGATAACAATAGCAATGTTAACAAAATTATTGGCCACCAAAATTGTTGCAAGTAATTTTTTTGGTTTTTCTAATAATCTTGAAATAAGTAAACCTTTGTTAAAGTCTTTATTTTGAACTTCGTCAATATCTTTTTGTGACAGAGAAAAAAGGGCTACTTCTGATCCTGAAATAAAGGCAGAACATGCAAGTAGCATAATTATTGCAATTATTCCAAAAATGAAATCAAAATCTATCGTGTGAAGTAAACTGGCAGGATCAGGATCCAAATTTTATAAATTTAGTTAAACATTAAAATCATCTGGAGCACTTCCTGTTGGAAGAGATGATTTACTTAAATCAGTATCTTTCTTAGTGGTTAAAAAAGTAAATTCAGTAACTTGAATTTCTGTAGTATATTTTGTTGCACCATCTTCAGCTTGCCACTGACGTGATTTTATACGTCCTTCAATATATATTTTATCGCCTTTAGAAAGATATTTTTCACAGATTTCAGCTGCTTTATTTCTAACAACAATATTGTGCCATTCAGTAGAAGTAATTTTTTCTCCTGTGGTTTTGTTGATGTATACTTCGTTGGTGGCTAATGGAAAACGCCCAATACAATTACCTCCTTCAAAGTAATGCATTTTTACTTCGTCACCTAAATGACCTATTAGTATGACTTTATTTAAAGTTCCGTTCATGGCTTATAATTTATAAGAGTTAATCAAAAGTAATAATTTATAACGAATTAAAATAATTTGAGGTCATAAAATTATGAATTACAATAGGGAATGGAAGTTTATTAATTTCGGAAAGTGGTTTGGAATCAGGTAATTTTACATCAAAATTTAATTGAAAAAAACGAATATGTAAATTTTGATGGGATAATTTATGTTGAATTATTTGAGGATTTAGTATGATAATCTCATGAGCTTTTTGATTATAAAAATTCATTTCGGCGCATTGATTCATAACATCAAGTTCGGATACTAGTTCGTTGGTTTCTATTAGTGGAAATTCGTATAAATTTTCCCAAATTCCTTTTCCTTCACGTTTTTGAACTATAAAATTTCCATCAACATCTTTTAAAACTAAATAATTAAAAAATTTATTAGTTACCTTGGTTTTTTTACTTTTTACAGGTAATTGCGTTACTTTGTTGTATTGTAAAGCAGCGCATGAAGATGAAAAAATGCAAGAATTACAATTTGGATTTTGAGGTACACATTGTAAAGCACCAAACTCCATGATTGCCTGATTAAAAAGCGCAGGGTTGTTAATAGGTAAAACTTCTTGTGCTAAATTTTGAAATTCCTTTTTAGTTTTTCCATCCGAAATATCGCTATCAATATTAAAATAACGACTCAAAACTCTAAAAACATTCCCGTCAACAACAGCTACAGGTTCGTTAAATGAAAAAGAAGCAATTGCGGCAGCGGTGTATTCGCCAACTCCTTTTAATTTGAGAAGGTCATTGTAGTTGTCAGGAAATTCGCCATTTAATTCGTTGGCAATAAACTTTGCAGTAGCGTGTAAATTTCGAGCTCTTGAATAATAGCCTAATCCTTGCCAAAGTTTTAAAACTTGTTCTTCTTCGGCTTTTGCTAGGTCAAAAACAGTTGGAAATGTTTCTGTAAATGCTAAAAAATAGGGTAAACCTTGCGCCACTCTTGTTTGTTGAAGCATAATTTCTGATAGCCAAATTAAGTACGGATTTGTGGTGTTTCGCCAAGGTAATTCGCGCTTATTTTGTAAATACCAATGAATTAAAGAGTTAGAAAATTCCATGTTTTTTTATTGAGCAACAAAAATAAATCTTTAGTAATTAAAATTTAATCAATTATGATTTATTTATTGTTTTTTTAATTCTTATATTTGCAAACTCAAAAAAATACACAATATATTAAATACGAAAGAAAATGACGAAAGCAGATATCGTAGCGAAAATTTCAGAAAAATTAGGTCTTGAAAAAGGAGATGTTCAGGCAACTGTTGAGACTTTTATGGAAGAAGTAAAAAATTCATTAGAAACTGGTGACAATGTTTATTTAAGAGGTTTTGGTAGTTTTATCATCAAAACAAGAGCTGAAAAAACAGGAAGAAACATTTCTAAAAATACTACAATTAAAATCCCTGCACACAACATCCCAGCATTTAAACCTGCTAAAGTGTTTGTAGAAAGCGTTAAAGAAAAAACAGAAGTTACAGTATAAAAATAAATTATTAATCTAAACACCAACATGTTATGCCAAGTGGTAAAAAAAGAAAAAGACATAAGGTAGCAACTCACAAACGTAAGAAAAGAGCGAGAGCAAACCGTCATAAAAAGAAAAAGTAGTTTAAAACT
>JBILST010000176.1:0-5104 GCA_044371865.1 Flavobacterium sp. | reverse complement strand
TTAATCATTGTTATTGCATTGACTATTAGTGCTTTTAAAATTTATATTAAAAAAATATTAAAAAATCTCTAATAATAGTTGTATATTAAGGAATGAAAACATACATTTGCAACCGCAAAAAAGATAAGTTCTTACAGAATAATAGGAGAGGTGCCGGAGTGGTAACGGA
Source organism: Flavobacterium sp. (assembly GCA_044371865.1). Lineage (GTDB taxonomy): Bacteria > Bacteroidota > Bacteroidia > Flavobacteriales > Flavobacteriaceae > Flavobacterium. Next base: position 4,935 of record JBILST010000176.1, on the reverse strand, counting down.
GCAGATTGCTAATCTGTCGACGGGTAACCGTCGCCAGGGTTCGAGTCCCTGTCTCTCCGCTTTTTTTCGGGGTGTAGCGTAGCCCGGTTATCGCGCCTGCTTTGGGAGCAGGAGGCCGCAGGTTCGAATCCTGCCACCCCGACGATAACAATTTTAGGTTGCGTAGCTCAGCTGGATAGAGCAACTCACTTCTAATGAGTAGGTCCCAGGTTCGAATCCTGGCGCGATCACAAAAAGCCTTGCATTTGCAAGGCTTTTTTGTTTTTAGTAGTTTCTTATAATTTTTTTTGTAAAAAGTTTTGAGTATTTAGAAAGATTGTGGTTTCATATTAATAATGGTAAATAAAAAATATAATTTCTTTTAAAAAAATAATAATCATATTTATTCTTTCTACTAACTATTTATTTGCAAATCAATACCCAAAATTCATGGAAATGGAAATAAAAGTCTCAAAAGAAAGTTGGTTACAGACTTTTTGAAACAAATTAGAAGGACAATCAATAATTAAAAAAATATGATTTTAGAAGTAGCTATATTAAATGTAAAGAGTGGTCAAGAAAAGCAATTTGAGGTAGACTTTGCTATTGCAGGACAATTTATCAGTTCTATAAAAGGTTATGTGAAACACACACTACGAAAATGCGTAGAAAAGCAAAATAAGTACATTCTACTTGTAGACTGGGAAAATTTGGAGGACCATACAATTGGATTTAGACAATCAGCAGAATATTTGGAATGGAAAAATATTTTGCATCATTATTACGACCCGTTTCCGATAGTAGAACATTATGAGACAATAATTGAAAATAAAAATAAAAATAAAAGCAACAGCTAACTTCGGTATGCCAATATGGCTGATGAAGTGCTTCTACGAAGTATTTATGCAAAGTTCAACATTAGGAATTAATTGAACATTTTTGCTAAAAATTCGCCACTTTGCATAGCTGAGAACCATTTTTTACTCCACACACTTCAAAAACTCCATAAAATAATTAGAGGGATTGGTTTTTGTTTTCAAAGATTCCGATACTAATTCGGTTTTAATGGCATAATCTTTAGAGGCACCAGAAAATTGAATTCTAACTAATGAAATGGGACTGTTTTTTAATTCTTCAAAATTATTTTTGGTAAAGTAAAAATAAGCGGTTAGTATTCTAATATTGCTTTTTTCTTCGGTATTGTAATTCAAATCACTACAAATATCTTCAAAGGCATGAATAAGTGTAATAATTTTGCCATTCATTAATTGAATTACAATTTTAGAACTTTTAGACAAACAATTCGTAGGAATAAAATCATTACTCTTTTGTAGCTGTTGTAAACTTAGCATGGGAACGCCATTATTATTTAGTAATCCAAAAAAAATGAATTCTTTGTTGTTGCCAAATATCTTTTCATTCATTAATTTATGAGGTAGCGTTTTTAGGGATGTTGAATCGGTTTTTTCTTCAACATCATAAATACAATCTTTGTTTTGGGCATTAACACTTAACGTAAGTAACAATAAAAGCGATAAAAAGTATTTCATTTGGATTATAATTTGGTGCAAAGTAAAATTATTTTTTCATTATTCAAATTGGTAGTAAAAAAAGCATAAATAGTTCCACCATCTTGAATTTTATGTTTTTTCTTAATTTCTTCCGGTTTTATGGGAAAATTTCGAGTTGAAACATTCATTTTTTTGTTTTGAATGTATTGTGCAATTTCTTTTTTCTGATAAGGAACAACAGCGTCAATTTGAAATTTTCTTCCTGGAAAATCTATGATTTCATAAGCAGTATATAAATGGGAATGTTGATGTAACTTATTAACGGCAAATAATTCAGAAACAGCTTCAAAACCACCTGATTTCATTAAAGAAGCGTTGGGTTCATATAAATAGTTTTTAGGCAAGCTATAACGCGCTGAATATGATTTTGAGCTTTCTATTTTGGTAATCGTTTGTTTTTCTTTTTCAAGATTAACTGCAATGATTTCTGGTGATTCATTAAAGTTTTTTTCTATTTTCCAAAGCAACTCTTTTACTTCGTTATCTACTGCCACAATATGAATTTGGGCCACATTTTTTAATTCTAATAATCCGGCTTGCAAATCTAAAATAGGAGCCGTCTTGATTAAAATAGTATTCGTAAATTGATAGTAAAAATCTTGTAAATCTACTACGTTTGGCAAACAATCGGCCAACATGAAAACTTTGCCTTTGGCATCATTTCTTCTCGAAGGATCAATATAAATGCAATCGAATGTTTGATTCAATTGTTTTAAAATTTCTGAACTATCACCTTGATAACATTCAATATTAGTTGCTTCTAAAATCTCGAAATTATGTTTAACGATTTGGGATAAATCAGCATTTATTTCGCAATGAATAACCGATTTGAATTGTTTTGAAAAGTAATAATCGTCAATGCCAAATCCGCCCGTACAGTCAATTAATTTCTCGCCTGAAACTAAAGAAGCTTTGTATTTAGCTGTATTTTCAGAAGATGTTTGCTCTATCGAAATTTTCTCAGGATAAATGATGTTTTCACTTGAAAACCATGTTGATAATTTATCTTTTGCTTTCTTTTTTGCTACAATTTGATTGATGATTATCGAATAATTAATAGCTGGAAATGGATTTTTCTTTAGCGCTAATTTTGAACTATCGGTATTGAGATTTTGGGTAATAAAATCTTGAATATCCTTCTGTAAAATGGATTCTAAATTCAAAATTATAAGTTTTTTGTCAATGCTTTAATGAACTTATTTTCAGGTAAAAATTCTTTACCAATTACTTTTAATGAAGTATAAAACGGAACGGCGATAATCATTCCAGTTATACCAAATAAAATTCCCGCAATTAAAATCACTAAGAAAATCTCTAAAGGGTGTGAATTGGTACTTTTAGAAAAAATTAAGGGCGAACTAAAATTGTTGTCAATAACTTGTACTAACGACATTCCAATTAACACATAAATTGCAGTTGGAAGTGTTTCGTTAGCAAAATCGGCACCTGAGCCTATTCCGCTTGTCATAACCAATAAACCAGCCACTACAGAAGCAATAAGAGGTCCAACATAAGGTACAATATTAAATATAGCACATAATAAGGCTATTATTATGGCATTTTCTACCCCAAATATTAGAAACACAACTAAATATAAAATCATTATAATTGTTAATTGCAATAACAATCCTAAAAAGTAACGCGATAGTAAATGATTGATTTCTCTTACTGAATTCAATATTTTTTCTTTTTGATTATCGGGTAATAGTTGTTTGAATTTTAAGTAAAAAGATTCACTTTCTTTTAAAATAAAAAAGGTTATAAATAAGACAGAAGCAAAGCCCATGCTGAAATTTCCTAATGTGCTAAAAAAACTATTTATGAAGTTTGGAATAAACTCAAATGTTGTAAACGACGATAGTTTACTGCTTTGAATAAGTTGTTTGGTATTTACGTTATATGAATCTAAAAACAGGGTAATGTTTTGAAGTAATAAATGATAGTTTTTTTCTAAAGTGGTAACATCTAACAACGATAAGTTTTTTCCTTGCGCTAATAAAAGAGGCACAAAAAGTAAAATAAACCCAGAAATTACAAGAAAAGCTATGAGTATTGCAGTAATTACAGCGAGTGTATTTTTGAACTTTAATTTTCGTTTTAAAAAATTTACTAAAGGATTTAATAATAATGAAATTACTATAGCAATAATACAATAGATTAAAACGGTAGTAATTTTATATAAAAAAAATAAAGCTAAACTGCTTGCAACTAATATGGCAACTGCTTTTACTATTCCGATTGAAATTTCTTTTGAAGTCATACTGTTAATTTTTAAAAGCGTAATTGATAATATTGGCACCCATTTTCAGGGCTTTTTCTCTTACAGATTGTGGATTGTTGTGCACTTCAGTATCTTCCCAACCATCTCCTAAATCAGTTTCATACGTATAAAGTAATGCAATTTTACCGTCTATAAAAATGCCAAAAGCTTGTGGCTTTTTGTTGTCGTGTTCATGAATTTTTGGTAAACCACTTGCAAAAGTATAAGGCTCTTGGAATAGTAAATGATTAGAAGGAATTTCAGTTAACGGATTATCAGGAAATATTTTTTTGATTTCTTTTCGAATGTATTCATCCATTCCGTAATTATCATCAATATGTAAAAAACCACCCGAAGTGAGGTAATTTCTAAGATTTATCACATCATTTGCGCTAAAAACTACATTGCCATGACCCGTCATGTGAACAAAAGGGTATGTGAAAATTTCGGCACTTCCTACTTCAACTGTTGCAATTTTAGTATTGATTTTGGTATGGATGTTTTGATTACAGAATTTAGCTAAATTAGGCAAAGAAGTCGGATTTGCATACCAATCTCCGCCACCAGCATATTTGACAACAGCTATTTCTTGGGAAAACCCTAAGTTCCAAACTACTAAAAATAGAATCAATTTATTCATTTATCAATGCTATGGTATGACAAGCAACTAATGCTGCAGTTTCTGTTCGTAATCTTGTATTTCCCAAAGTTACAGGAATAAAATTATTTTCAATAGCGAAATTGATTTCTTTTGTAGAAAAATCACCTTCTGGTCCAATTAGAATAGTGATTTTTTCGTCTCTTTTGACTTCATTTTTAAAGGATTTCTTGTCGGTTTCTTCACAATGAGCAATGAATTTTTGTCCGTCAATTTTCAATTTTACAAATTGTGAAAGCGAAACAGGTTCGTTAATCTTAGGCAAATAAAAATGTAACGATTGTTTCATTGCGGCTTGAATAATTTTTTCAGCTCGATCAATTTTATACACTTTTCGTTCTGAATGATCGCAGATAATTGGGGTAATTTCGTGAATACCAATTTCGGTTGCTTTTTCTAAAAACCATTCTAAACGGTCGTTCATTTTGGTAGGAGCAACGGCAATATGTGTGTAAAAAGTAGTAGGT
>JBILST010000175.1:0-5108 GCA_044371865.1 Flavobacterium sp. | reverse complement strand
TCACCAAGTGGTAAATCCACCAAGAGAATTGTGGGGTTCTTCTCGTTATTCAATTCCTTTCTTCATGCACCCTGTAAGCGATATGAGTTTAAATTGCTTACCAGAATGTATCGATGAAAACAATCCAAAATTATATGAAGATATCACCGCTGGTGACTTCTTATACGAGCGTTTGGTTGAACTAGGGTTGATTAAGAAATAAAGGAAATAAAATTCCAATAAATAAAATTCCAAATTCCAAGTAACGCTGGGGTTTGGTTTTTTGTTTAAAGATTGAAATAATTACACGCCATATTAGCACGCGGATAAAACGGATTTACTTCGTAAAACGCAGATAAAAACAGATTATAAACCATTAAAAAAGAATATATGCACTTATTACATCAAGATTTAACATCGTTAATTTTAAAAACTTTTTACGAAGTATATAATGAATTAGGTTATGGTTTTCTTGAAAAAGTTTATCAAAATGCTTTATTGATTGAGTTAAGAAAAAAAGGACTTGAAGCATCTCCAAATAAAAAAATTAAAGTTTATTATAAAGGAGAAAATGTTGGCGATTATTATGCAGATATAATTGTAAATGATACAATTATATTAGAATTAAAAGCAGCTGATTATATTGTAGAAGAGTTTGAAAATCAATTACTCAATTACTTAAAAGGAACAGATTGTGAAGTAGGTTTGTTATTAAACTTTGGAAAGAAACCCGAATTCAGAAGAAAAATTTACGAAAACAAAAGAAAGAACAGAAAAAATCAGTTTTAATTCGCGCTTCGCTTTAGCGAATCCGTTATATCCGCGTGCTAAAATATGGACTTACAAGAACAATTAAAAAAACTTTTCCCTGACCACGAAGTTTCAAACGAACCAGAAGCCATCGAGGAAAATCCTCATGAATTATTCGTTCAAAAAGAACCAATGATTTGCAAATACGAAAAGCGTAAAGGGAAACCTACCACGATTATTTCTGGATATGAAGGTGAAGACGAAGATTTTAAAATCTTAGCGAAAGAAATCAAAAGCAAATTAGCGGTTGGTGGCACTTTTAAAGAGGGTGAAATCATCATTCAAGGTGATTATCGTGATAAAATCATGAAAATACTACAAGACAAAGGATTCAAAACAAAACGAGTGGGAGGATAAATTTGTTTCAAGTTTCAAGTTCAAAGTTAAAGAACCTGAAACCTGAAACTTTAAACTAAAAAACAAATGATAGCAGCATCAGAATTAATATTAAATCCAGACGGAAGTGTATACCACATCAACTTAAAACCTGGACAAGTAGCTAACGATATTATCTTCGTTGGGGACCAAAATCGTGTAGAGAAAATTACAAAACACTTTGATTCGATTGAGTTTAGCACGCAAAAACGTGAATTTAAAACGCAAACCGGAACTTACAAAGGCAAAAGAATTACCGTAATGTCATCAGGAATTGGTCCTGACAATATCGACATCGTAATGAACGAATTAGACGCTTTGGTAAATGTTGATTTAGAAACCAGAACGGTTAAAAAAGAATTGACTTCATTAAACATTATACGTATCGGAACTTCCGGTTCATTACAAGCGAATATTCCTTGTGACAGTTTTGTAATGAGTCAGTATGGTTTAGGATTAGATAATATGCTTCGCTCCTATTTAATTGACGAAATTTCAGAAACTGAAATGGAAGAAGCGTTCATCAAGCAAACGAATTGGGACATGAGAAAAGGTCGTCCATACGTAATTGCTGGAAGTAAAACTCTAGAAAAACGATTAGAGAGCGATAAAATTTTCAAAGGATTCACAGGAACAGCTGGCGGATTTTACGGTCCACAAGGTCGTGTGGTGCGTTTAGGAATTCAAGATCCTGAATTAAATTCTAAAATGGATAGTTTTAATTTTAATGGTGTTCAAATGACCAATTTAGAAATGGAAACTGGAGCTATATATGGTTTAGGAAAACTATTAGGTCACAACTGTTTATCATTAAATGCTATCATTGCTAACCGTGCAACCGGAACTTTCAGTGAAGACCCATACAAAACTGTAGATGAATTAATTGAATACACTTTGAATAAGTTAGCAGAATAACCAATACTTCAATATTCGTTGTTCAAAATTGACTATTCCAAGTTTAAACGTTGAATATAGAATAACGAATGTTGAATGATGAAATTATAAAATGGATTTAATACTCGAAACACCTAGACTAATCCTAAGAGAAATGCGTCATGAAGATGCAAATTCTTTATTTGAAATGGATTGCAACTCTAATGTTCATAAATATTTATGGCAAAAACCAGTTGTTCATATTGATGAAGTCCATGCTTACATTGATATGGTTAGACAACAATATATTGATAACGGAATTGGGCGTTTTGTAGCTATTACTAAAGATACAAATGAATTAATCGGTTGGACAGGCATTAAATTTGTAAACGACCACGTAGAAAATGGAAACACCAATTTTTACGATTACGGCTATCGTTTGAATGAAAAATTTTGGAACAAAGGTTTCGCTACAGAAGCCTCAAAAGCTTGGTTAGACCATGGTTTCAATCAAATGAACATTCAAGTGATGAATGCTTATACCCATGCCGAAAACGGAGCTTCTAATCATGTTTTGCAAAAAGTAGGCTTCAATTTTATGGAAGATTACCCTGATGAAAATGGTGTAACATGGAAATGGTGGCAATTACAAAATAATTTCACAAAATAGCAGTACTTTTGCGCTAAATTAAAATTGCCATGAAAATAATCCTTACAGGTGCAACAGGTGTTCTAGGTTCACACATTATGTATGATATTCTAGAAAACTTTATTACCAATAACATAGAAGGAAAATTATTTCTTATTACCCGAAATAAAGGAAAAGTTACTGCAAAAGAAAGGATAAACGAACTTTTATCAAGTGATTATACGCCTAAATTTCTTCTCGAATTCGGAATTGAAAAACTGAATCAATATCTTGAAATTATCGATACCGATTTAGCTGCTGTTCAGGATGCGTATTCCGAAAAAATTAAAGGCGCCTATTTTATTCATTCAGCAGGTTATGTAAATCTATCTACAGACGAAGACCAAAAAGAAAAAATATTTAATGAAAATGCTTCTATTACAAAAGCAATTTTCAAAACCTTTTCACCGTTCATTAAGAAATTTATTTACATCAGTACCGCTTTTTCATCGGGTGCTCGTAAAGGTCTTATTGACAACGATTTTCATAATTTAGATTTTGAATTGGAACATCGAAATGCTTATGAAAATGCTAAATTTCATTCCGAATCATTTGTCATCCAACAATGTAAAGAATTGAATTTACCATACCAAATTTTACGACCAAGTGTGATTGGTGGAAAAATGTTAGGTACTGAAAATCGCTATTTCATTCCGAAATATATGGTGTTTTATTTGATGGCTAAATTTTTTCATTTTACTGCCCAACGAAAAACCCAGCAAGAAAATGTACGTTTTGCTATCAGCGAAGAAACAGGTTTAAATATTATTCCGGTAGATTATGTAGCAAAAGTAATTGTTAATACGTTTGAAAGAAACGATATTCAGCAATTAAACATAGTACATAATGAAAGTTTCAACTTAGTCAATGGCTTGCAATTAATTATGAAAGAAGTAGGCTATTCTAATTTCAGTGTCATTCAAAACACATTAGATTTTGATTATAAAAATACCATTGAAAAATTATACTACGAAAGCATTGGCAAGCATTTGAAACCGTATTTAACATCGGCTGCTAATGAATATGATACCACTTTATTAAATTCAATTTTAGAAATACCAAAATTAGATGCTGAAGCGTTTACTAATATGATTCGCTATGCACGTTTACAAAATTTTAAAGACATCAATGTTTAAAGGGTTGATTTTGAAAATAGAGTAAGTTAAGGTACAAAAATTATAATAGAACGTGTCCGATGCATTTTGAAACACTAATTGAAAAAGTAAAAAATATTCCTTACGGCAGAAATGCTAATAGATACGATTTTTCATTAGTACTTTCTGAAAACAAAGGAACTTGTAGTTCAAAACATGCTTTCTTAAAGGATTTTGCAGATAATAATGGAATTGAAAATGTAAAGTTATTCATTGGAATATTTAAAATGAACGAAGCGAATACTCCAAAATTGGGTAATTTACTTTCAAACAATAATATTGAGTACATTCCAGAAGCGCATTGCTATTTGAAGATAAATCAAGTTCCAGTTGATGTCACAACAGTAGATTCATTTTACGATAAAATAAAGCAAGATATCATTGAAGAAATCGAAATAACTCCTAAACAAGTAAGTGATTTTAAAGTTGAATATCATAAAGCTTTTTTGAAAAAATGGATCAATGAAACCAATCAAAATAATATCTTTGAAGAAATTTGGGATATAAGAGAACAATGTATCTTAAAATTATCTGAATAATCTTAATACTTAGTACTTTCGTCTTAATACTTTTAGAATGAAAACAATCAAAATAGCTGGCGTTCCAGAACATTTCAACTTACCTTGGCACATGTGTATTGAAGATGGCGAATTTGAAGCCGTTGGAATCGATTTACAATGGACCGATGTACCGGAAGGAACAGGTAAAATGTGTCAAATGTTACGCGATGGTGAAACAGATATTGCTGTAATTCTTACCGAAGGCATCATCAAAGACATAGCTGCAGGAAACCCAAGTAAAATTGTGCAAGTTTATGTGCAAAGTCCTTTAATTTGGGGCATTCACGTGGCAGCTAATTCAAATTATAAAACACTTTCCGATTTAGAAAATACGAAAGCTGCTATTTCTCGTATGGGTTCTGGTTCACACTTGATGAGTATTGTAAATGCACAAAATCAGAATTGGAATACAGAAAAATTACAATTTGAAATCGTAAATACCATTGATGGAGCCGTTGAAAGTCTGACTTCGGGTAAAGCCGATTATTTCATGTGGGAACGCTTTATGACTCAACCCTTAGTAGATCAAGGGATTTTTAGAAGAATTTCCGATTGCCCTACTCCTTGGCCTTGTTTTGTTATTGCGGTTCGAAATGAAGTTTTAGAACAACATCCAAAAGTAATGGAACAAATCTTAGACATCATCAATACTACAACAGAAGAATTCAA
>JBILST010000174.1:0-5117 GCA_044371865.1 Flavobacterium sp. | reverse complement strand
TATGCTTACAAATCACCAACGAGATTAAATTATACTCAAAGTACATAAAGGGGTTACATACAGTGGCTGTTTATGGTGGTGCAAGCATTACAGAACAAGCTAGAGAAGTTAAACGTGGTGCACAAATTATTGTGGCTACACCAGGTAGAATGCAAGACATGATTAACAGAGGTCTTGTAAACATTAAAAACATCGATTTTTGTATCTTAGACGAGGCAGATGAGATGTTAAATATGGGATTCTACGAAGACATTTGTTCCATTTTATCGGACACACCAGACGAGAAAAACACCTGGTTATTTTCTGCAACTATGCCTGCTGAAGTAGCGCGTATTGCAAAACAATTCATGTCGTCTCCAGTAGAAATTACTGTAGGAAGCAAAAACTCAGGTTCAGCTACAGTTTCACACGAATATTATTGTGTGAATGCTCGTGACCGTTACGAAGCTTTAAAACGTTTAGCAGATGCTAACCCAGATATTTTCTCGGTTGTATTTTGTAGAACCAAAAGAGACACACAAGCGGTTGCTGAAAAACTTATCGAAGATGGTTACAATGCAGCAGCATTACACGGAGATTTATCGCAAGCACAACGTGATGGCGTAATGAAATCGTTTAGAGGTCGTCAAATTCAAATGTTGGTTGCAACAGACGTTGCGGCTCGTGGAATTGATGTGGATAACATTACTCACGTAGTAAATTATCAATTACCTGACGAAATTGAAACCTACAATCACCGTTCAGGAAGAACTGGTAGAGCTGGAAAATTAGGAACTTCTATCGTAATCATTACGAAAAGTGAAATCAGAAAAATACACTCAATTGAGCGTATTATCCAACAAAAATTCGAAGAAAAAACAATCCCATCTGGAATTGAAATCTGCGAAATTCAGTTATTACACTTAGCAAACAAAATTAAAGATACAGAAGTTGATCACGAAATTGACAACTATTTACCTGCAATTAATGAAGTTTTAGATGGTTTATCTAAAGAAGAGTTAATTAAGAAAATGGTTTCTGTTGAATTCAATAGATTTATCAACTATTACAAATCGAAACGTGATTTATCAGGTGAAAGAGGAAATGATAGAGAAAGAAGTTCTGAACCAAGAGAAATTAGAGCAGGTGACCCAGTTCGTTATTTCATCAATATTGGCGTAAGAGACGATTTCGATTGGATGCAATTGAAAGACTTTATCAAAGAAACTTTAGATTTAGGCAGAGATGACGTATTTAAAGTAGATGTGAAAGAAGGTTTCTCTTTCTTTAACACGGATGGTGAACACACTGACAAAGTAATGTCTGTTCTTAACGGATATGACATGAATGGTCGTAGAATCAACGTTGAGATTTCTAAAAATGATGGTGGCGGAAGACGCGACCACAATGGAAGAAGTTCTGGTGGAGGTTTTGGTGGTGGAAGACGCGAAGGTGGCTTTAACCGCGAAAGAAGTGGTTCTGCTCCAAGAAGAGAAGGTGGTAGAGATGGCGGTTTCCGTAGCGATAGAGGCTCAGCTCCTAAAAGAGAAGGTGGTTTCAGAGGTGAAAGAAGCAGTGAAAGAAGTAGTTCTGCTCCAAGAAGAGAAGGCGGATTTTCAGACAGAGCGCCTAGACGTTCTGAAAGTGCTGGAGATGCTTCAAGACCAAAAAGACCGAGAAGAAGTTAACATTTTTCGTTAATTTTCTTATAAATTTATAGAAAACTACAAAATATCACCTTTTGATTCGTATTTTTGAATCAATAAATTAAAGGATGAGATATTTTGTAGTTTTTCTTTTTGTACTAATTTCTTGTAATGGCTTTTCCCAAGGTGATTCATTAGTGAAGATTCTAAAAGGTACGGTTATTCACAATGAAACAAAACTTCCTATGAGTAATGTTCATATTATTAATACAACCCGAGTAAAAGGAAGTATAAGTAATCCAAGTGGAACATTTGAAATAGAAGCAAAAGCAAACGACACCTTATTATTTTCATATATTGGATACGAAACTGTCAAAGTAAAAGTTACTAACGACTGGATAAAAAATAATCCCACAAAAATTTATTTAAGCGAAAAAGCTTATGTTCTAGACGAAGTTGTTGTTGCTAAATATAATTTAACAGGTTACGTAGAAGTAGACACGCGATTAATTCCTGTTGCCGATGATTCTTATCGATACAGTATATCTGGACTTCCTGCAGGGTATGAAAGTGGCACTTATAACCCAGGAGCTATTGCCAAAATTCTAGGTTCTATATCAAATCCAACCGATTTTCTTTACAATATTTTTGGTAAACGACCGAAAGAAATGAAGAAACTAAAAGAAATGAAGAAAGACGATACCGTCCGAAATCTTTTAGCTACCAAATTTGACCGAGAAACGCTCGCTGCTTTATTAGAAATTAGTAAAGAGGATATTCCGCTAATTCTTCAAAACTGTAACTATTCTGAGTATTTTATTCAAACAGCAAATGATTTACAGATAATGGATGCAATAAGTGCTTGTTATGAAGAATATAAAATTCTAAAAAAGAACAAATAATTTACAACTTTTATCTAAGCTATTTGGTAATTCCGTTGTAAAAAACAACATGTAATAAAAATAGGATGAAAGTAACCAAATTATATAAAGATTTTTTTGAAAGCGAAAAATCAGGCGGATTAGTCTTAATTGCCTTTACCATTTTTTCCTTATTCATTGCAAATTCTAGCTTTGGAAATTCCTACATTCATTTATGGGAAACGCAATTAGCAAACCATAGCATTGAACATTGGATTAACGATGGTTTAATGGGTTTAGAATTAGAACGTGAAATCTACAAAGGTGAATTATCCCATATAAAAGATGCTTTACTCCCTATTTTTGGCGCATTTGGAGGTATGATTATTCCTGCATTGATTTTCTTATTGTTTAATTTTGGAACACCTACACAATCTGGTGCCGGAATTCCAATGGCAACCGATATCGCATTTGCTTTAGGGATTTTATCGTTATTAGGAAATCGTGTTCCTACTTCATTAAAGATTTTCTTAACCGCATTGGCAGTTATTGACGACTTAGGAGCCATAATAATTATTGCCGTTTTTTACACCAAAACACTATTGTGGGCTAATTTATTAATAGCACTAGGAATTTTTGCCTTTTTACTGATTTTAAACCGATTAAAAGTCAACAATCTTATTCCATATTTAATTGGTGGGGTTATAATGTGGTATTTTATGCTACATTCTGGCGTACATGCTACAATTACTGGAGTATTATTAGCTTTTGCCATTCCTTTTGGAGATGGTGGTGAAAAATCTCCTTCTTATTTATTGCAACACTTTTTACACAAACCAGTTGCATTTATTATTATGCCAATTTTTGCATTAGCCAACACTGCAATCATTATTGGTTCTGATTTTAATAGCATTATAACCCAAAATTACAGCATTGGAATTGCTTTAGGACTTATTATTGGAAAACCTTTAGGAATAATTACTATCTTGTTCTTGGCCATCAAACTAAAATTCTGCCAACTTCCAAATGAACTCAACTGGAAATCCATCATTGGTGTAGGTTTCTTGGCTGGAATTGGTTTCACGATGTCTATTTTCATCACACTTTTAGCGTTTGAAGATGAAACAATTATTAATAATTCTAAATTTATAATCTTGCTTTCCTCTTTAATTGCTGGGATAATCGGATTTATAGCTTTAAAACTATCTCTGAAAAAAGTCTATATTGAAGAATAAACTAATGACTTGAATTAATTTCATAAAACTTTTGTTCTATAAACTCAATATCTTTTATCGATTTTCGAGTCCAATCCAAACGTTTTTCTAAAATTTCATCATCTGTTAATTGCCAAATAATAGTAGATTGGCGTAAACGATTTGTAATATCTTGAATAATAATTGCCGCAGAAACCGAAATATTCAAACTTTCGGTATACCCAACCATCGGAATTTTCAAAAATCCATCCGCTTGTTGTATCACTTCTTCTGACAAACCATTTCGTTCTGTCCCAAAAAACAAAGCCGAAGGTTTTGAAATATCAAACTCATGCAACATACATGAATCGTTATGCGGTGTTGTTGCAATGATTTGATAACCTTTATTTTTCATTTCATTGATACAACTTTGTACCGAATTAAATCGATTCACATCCACCCATTTTTGAGCACCCATTGCAATCTCAGTATCAATACGTTTTCCAAATTTTTCTTCAACAACATTTAATTCTTGAATTCCAAAAACCTCACAACTACGCATTACCGCGCTCGTATTATGTAATTGATATACATCTTCCATAGCAATGGTAAAATGTTTAGTTCTATTCTTCAATACCCTCAAAAAACCTTCTTTTCGATTCTCGGTAATGAACCCTTCTAAATATTCTAAAAGCGCATGATTAGAAAAACTCATCTTTTTTTTATTAAATTTACTACAAAGAAAAAGAAAATTGAGTTATGAAAAAAATTGTAATACTAACAGGAGCTGGAATTAGCGCCGAAAGCGGCATCAAAACCTTCCGTGATGCCGATGGTTTATGGGAAGGTCATGATATCATGGAAGTGGCTTCTCCTATTGGATGGAAAAAAAATCCCGAATTAGTTTTGGACTTTTACAACAAACGAAGAGCCCAACTCTTAACCGTAAAACCCAATAAAGCACACGAAATTATAGCTGAATTAGAAGAACATTTCGATATTCATATTGTAACGCAGAATGTTGATGATTTACACGAAAGAGCGGGAAGCAACAAAGTCGTTCATTTGCATGGCGAATTATTAAAAGTAAGAAGCATAACTAATGAAAACTTCGTTTTAGATTGGAAACACGATTTAAATTTAGGCGATTTTGATTTGGAAGGCAATCAATTGCGACCACACATTGTTTGGTTTGGCGAAGATGTTCCGATGATTGAACATGCAATCGAGATTGTGGAAACCGCTGACATTTTAATTATTATTGGAACTTCGTTACAAGTATATCCTGCGGCTGGATTGATGAATTATGTGGAACAAAACGTTCCTGTTTATTATATTGATCCAAAACCGGCTACCATTTACGATTTACCAAATGAGCTGAAAGTCTTGCCCTTAACCGCCGTTGAAGGAATGAAAATTGTAAAAGAGGAACTTTTAAA
>JBILST010000302.1:0-2697 GCA_044371865.1 Flavobacterium sp. | reverse complement strand
GTATTTTTACGCCTAGTATGTTTAGCTTTAATGATGTAATTATTATCTTTTTAGCGGTAATGATTACCGACGTATTGTTGCTAGATGTGTTTAATACACTAGGATTGCCAACATCAACAACGGTTTCTGTAATTTTCTCTTTATTAGGAGCTTCTGTAGTATTAGCTGTTTATAAAGTATATGTAAGTGATGGTAATTTTGATGCATTAGGTGATTACATCAATACTAAAAAAGCAACAGAAATTGTATATAGTATTCTATTGTCGGTTGCCCTATCTTTTGGATTAGGTACACTGGTACAATATCTTTCTCGTTTACTTTTTACTTTTCATCTTGATAAAAGATACAAATATGTAGGAGCTCTTTTTGGTGGTTTTGCCATGACAGCAATTACCTTTTTCATCTTAGTAAAAGGATTGAAATCGATTACTTTTGTGCCTTCGGAGGTTAAAGATTTTATTAAAGATGAGCCTTTTACAATTATTATTTATTCTTTTATTATTTGGACAGTGGTTTCTCAACTGTTAATGAGTGTAATAAAATATAATATTTTTAAATTCATCATTATTGTAGGAACCTTTGGTTTAGCATTAGCCTTTGCTGGAAATGACTTAGTAAACTTTATTGGTGTTCCTATTGCAGCTTACCAAGCTTACGAAATGTTTGTAGCTCCAGGCCAAACTTTAGACGGGACGCAGTTTATGATGTCTGGTCTTGAGGAAGAGAATTTGCCAGCGCCATTTATCTTTTTAGCATTAGCAGGTTTAGTAATGGTTTATACCTTATGGACGTCTAAAAAAGCGAGAACAGTTATTGAAACAGAACAAAATTTATCACGTCAAGGTGATGGAAATGAGAAATATAATTCCAACAATTTATCTAGAAATTTTGTTCGTGGTATTATGTATATTGGTAATATAATTAGTTTTATTTTACCAAAATCTGTACAGCAAAAATTAGATGCTCAGTTTATACAACCTGAATATACTGGAAAAAGAGACGAACAGCCTATGTTTGATATGGTTCGTGCTTCAGTAAACTTAATTGTGGCATCGGTTTTAATTTCTATTGGAACATCAATGAAATTGCCCTTGTCTACAACATATGTTACATTCATGGTGGCCATGGGGTCCTCTTTTGCGGATAGAGCTTGGGATAGAGAAAGTGCTGTATATCGAGTTGCAGGTGTGTTCAATGTAATTGGTGGTTGGTTTGTAACTGCGTTAGCAGCATTCTTATCGTCAGCCATCATTGCTTATATTTTGTTTGTTGGTGAAGTGTTTGCATTCTTTGCTTTTATGATTTTAGTGGCTCTTTTCTTTTATAGAAGTAATCAAGTTCATAAAAAGAAAGTTAAAGAAGAAGAAGAAATTAAAAGTTTACGAAAAGAAGATATTGTAACTTTAAAAGAAATGATAACGGAGAGTTCTTCTCAGATATCTAAAGTTTTGCGCAAAACAAGTACTTTGTATTCTAATGTTGTTGATAATTTAGGATTACAAGATTTGGCAAAATTAAAAGAGAATAAGAAATCACTCAAGAAACTTGAAAAAGAAATTGATGAATTAAAAAGCAATGTTTTCTATTTTATCAAAAATCTCGATGAAAATTCAGTTGAGGCTAGTAAATTTTATATTTTGATACTAGGTTATTTGCAAGATATGGTGCAGTCAATTGAATTTATTACTTCGAATAGCCATTCTCATGTGAATAATAATCATAAAAAACTGAAATTCAATCAAATTCGCGATCTTAAAACGGTTGATACTCAATTGCAAGAATTATTTAGTAGTTTAGAAGAGAGTTTCAATTCAGAAGATTTTTCAAAACTAGATATTATTTTAAAAGACAAAAATGTGTTTTTAGATACAGTTTCTGAATTAATCACTAAACAAATTAATCGAATTAGAACTACTGAAACAAGTCCTAAAAACAGTAAGTTGTATTTTTCTTTATTACTTGAAACAAACGATTTGATAAAATCTATCATGAACTTGCTAGAATTGTTTAGAGAATTTAATTTACAGAATAATAAGAAGTAACAAACACAAAAAAAGAGCCGCAAGGCTCTTTTTTTATGATTCATAAAGTAGTTTGTTAGCCATTAATGGCTTCTACTTTAATGGCTTCGTCTTTAAGCATGTCTTTAAGCATGTTTTCAATACCATTTTTTAAAGTGAAGGTAGAAGAAGGGCAACCACTGCATGCGCCTTGTAAAACAACTTTAACTCTTTTTTCAATTGGATCAAAAGATTCAAACATAATGTTTCCACCATCGCTTTGAACAGCTGGTTTTACATATTCTTCAATAATGTTAATGATTTGTTGTGATGTTACATCAAGTGTATCAAAATAAGCTTCTTGTTGTTTTTGATGTATCTCCGTTTTTACAATTGCGGTTTCATCAATAACCACATTTCCGTTTTCTATATATTCTTTAATGAATGTTCTAATTTCTAATGTAATTTCGTCCCATTCAGTTATAGCAAATTTGGTTACAGAAATATAATTTTCATCTATAAAAATCTCTTTCACAAATGGGAATTTAAATAATTCTTTTGCTAATGGAGAGGCAATTGTTTCGTCTATATTTTTACATTCCAGTGCTGTTTTAGTTAACAGTTTGTTGCAAACAAATTTTAAAACAGCTGGATTAGGTGTGGTTTCAGCATAAACGGTTACAGGTTGTTTTTTCGA
>JBILST010000172.1:0-5186 GCA_044371865.1 Flavobacterium sp. | reverse complement strand
GCTTGCAGCTTGAAAGAAAACAAAATCGTTAAAAGAAAAATAGTATAAAAGTATTTTTTTTTCATGCGAAACTAATATTGAGTGTAAAGATAACTAATTTTTAAATACAAATACAATGCCAAATAAAAAATCCCTCACTAGGAGGGATTTAGATATTATTTTTGAAATATTACAAACCAGTTGACCAACCAGTTGTCCAAGTTGGAGTTGTTGCACTATTACCTGCACCAGTGTTTGAACCTACTGTTAAATAAGTTGTATTTGTTCCAGCGTATTCAGAATTTGTAGTAATTGATGAACCAAAATAAATAGGGTTAAATGTAATAAATCCACTATCTACATTTGAATTAGAACTTGGGTCTACACCTGCAGCATTAATTTTCAAACCTTTTGTAAAACCATCAATATAAATATTTTGACAATTCCATTTTCCAGAACCTTCTTTCATAAACATTCCGTGTTCTGAACCAGCTAAAGTACCTTTAAGAATTGTAAAGTTTTTCAATATTGCATTAGTAGTTGGTGTTGCAGCACCATTGTCTCCATTGTTAGAACCTTCAACTCCAGCTTTTGCAACATCTTTAATAAATACATTTTCAAGTGTTCCAGAATAACCATCTGCAAAATCTACTGCATCATCTTCGCTGTGTAAAGCTATTAGGTATTTTCCATTTACTGATCCACCAAAAAATTCAATTCCGTCATCACCACTTTTATAAGCTTGGATATATTCGAAAACTGTTCCACTACCTACACCAAATAATGATACGCCATTAAATTCTTTTGTAGCATTAAATGCAGCTCCTGTGTATTCTACTCTTAAATAACGGATAACTCCTGAGCTATCTGTATTTTCAGAACCACCATAAGTTAAATCCCCTACTTCAGAAGTTGCAGTTTGCCCTGTTGAACCACCTTTGTTTGTATTTGCTCTACCACAAATTACTAATCCACCCCAGTCTCCTGTTGCTTTAACAGCGTTACCACTTGTCATTACAACTGGATTAGTTGAAGTTCCGTTTACATATAATAAACCATCTTGTGCAATTGCAATATAAGAAGCAGTTCCTCCAGTAGCTTGAATTCTTGTCCCAGCAGGAATAGTTAATGTTGCGCCACCTCTTACAATGAAAGAACCAGTTAAGTTGTATACTTGACTAGCGTCTAACGTTGCAGATTGTCCTGCTAATAATTCACCTCTAAAATCTGCTGGATTGATAGTAACAGCATTGTTATTGTTGTCATTTGAATCTTCATCTCTTGAACAAGAAGTGAAAGTTAAAACAGCTATAGCTAAAGCTGATAATAATAAATTTTTCATTTTTGTGTTATTTAATTTGTTGGTACAAATCTATAATTGATTTGTTTTAAAGTGTTTAACTTAATGTTACTAGTTTATTAAAAAAAAGAAGGCAGATTTGTTGAAAAATCCGCCTAATATTTATTTATTGTTAATTAAATGTTTAGAAAGAATATTTCATTGAAATACTAAAATTTCTTCCTTTTTTGTATGAGTCAACAACAACATTTTGAATATCTTGTTTTCTTTCAATTGTTGGATCCGTTAAGTTTCTTGCATTGAAACTAAATCCAATATTTTTACTTAACTTATATTTTAAGATAAAATCTACCGTAATTACTTCGCTATCTACTAAATCACCTTTACCAGTAACTCCAAGAGCGTAGATTCTATCAGAAAAATAACCTCCAGCTAAAGTTGCAGTTAATGATTTGTCATTTTTAAAGTCTTTGTTAAAACTAAGGTCAGTATTGATTAATAAATCTGAAGCACCAGATAATCTTGAGTCTTGATTTGTAAATGCTACGCTAATTCCAGGATTTTCTACAATAACTTTTTGTGTATCTAAATCTTGATTAGTATATAAATAAGATACGTTAAGTCCAAAACCTAAATTTGTTTTTTCACCAGTTGTGTTATTTTCTCTAGAAATGATGTTTTTTCTCCATTCACCTTCTATCCCTAATCCAATCGCTTTTTCACCTGAATTAACCCATGAAATATCATTTGTCGCAGAAGCTACTGTAACTTGGTTGATTGGGTTTTGGATATATTTACCAAATCCTGTAAATGAAATTACTTCCCCATTTTTAGGGAACATTTCCCATTTCAAATCAAAATTATAATCCGTTGAGTTGTATAAATTTTCGTTACCAAAGAAACTTTGTCCAACTTCTTCAAATAAGAAAGGAGCTCTTTCTTTAAATTGAGGTAAAGTATATGTTTTACTTGCTGCAAATTTTATATTTTGTTTTTCGCTTAACTCATATTTTGCAGTTAAAGAAGGTAAATATTCCATAGTGTCAGATAAGTTTTTACCAGTTTTTAATGAAGTACTGTAAAAGATATCTTGGATGATGTACTCAGAACGGAAACCAGCAATTACAAATAATTTTGGTGTAAACTGATATTCAATTGCTCCAAAACCAGCAGAAATAATTTGTTGACCATTGTAATTTTGCGGATTTAATGCGTTTGGAGTGCTTAAACCACCTCTAAAAGTTTGAATGTCAAAATATCCTAAGTTAAAGCTATTTTGATTAAAATAACCATCAATGTTATTTATATCAATTATTTCTTGCGAGTTAATTTTGAAGTTGAATTGAGTAGCATCAAAATTGATTTCTTTGTATCGAGCACTATATCCAGCTATAAATTTACCTTTATATTTATTTTCATCAGTTTTACCAAATTTATATGTCAATGTGAAATTTCCTGCTAATTCATCATCAGTCATTTCTTGAAAGTATCTATGATTGTCTGATTTGTTTAAGTTTGAAACAATTAGAGGAGATGAATTTGGGTTATCATTATCTAAAGGAACAAAAGTATTTTGCATACGATCTGGAATTACGTTTGTCATTTTATTATAAGATATTCCCCAATCAAAATTTATACGATCGCTTAGTGTATGATTTCCTAATAATTGATTAATCAATAAAGATGTTCTTTCAAAAGTTGAACGCGATAAATA
Organism: Flavobacterium sp.; assembly: GCA_044371865.1. Classification (GTDB taxonomy): domain Bacteria; phylum Bacteroidota; class Bacteroidia; order Flavobacteriales; family Flavobacteriaceae; genus Flavobacterium. The sequence goes on along the minus strand of JBILST010000172.1, from coordinate 2,193 downwards.
ACCGCCTCCATCAGGTGCTGCGTCAAAAATATCAATTATACCAGTAAACTCTTCGTGTTTCTGAGAAGTAGAATTAATATACATTAAGTTCCATTTAATATTATGGTTGCTGTTTATTTTGTAGTTGATATTAGCCATAGCATTTGAACTTGTTTGGTATTCGTATGCTTTTCTAAATAAATCTTTGTAAGCAATTCCTTGACTTGCTTCAACACCACCTCTTCTTGCACCTTCTTTGTAATTGTAATTATTGTCGAAAGATGCATTTAAAAAGAAGCTTAATTTGCCATTAGAACCTACAGAATATGAATCACCACCTCTTATATATAATGAACCTCCTACTGGTGTAGCTGCTTGTTTGTCCCAACTAGTTGTAAAGTTATAACTTGCTAATGGGTTGTTTGGGATCGCTTGGTTACTAAATCCGTGGAAATTAGGGCCGTCTTGTAAATAAAATTTATTTTGAGTGATAGCGTTAGAATTTGCATTCATACCACTTCCTACTTCGATCATACCACTTCCTTTGTATGTTTTAGAAACAATATCAACGTTTGCTCCAGCAAAATCACCATAGTTTTTATAGTTGAATGTTTTGTCAATTCCAATGTATTCAACAATATCAGTAGAAAAAACATCTAATGACATGTTTTTAGTAGAAGGATTATTTGAAGGTAATGGTAATCCATTCATTGTAGTTGAATTATATCTGTCACCAAGACCTCTTACAAAAATATCACCTGAACCTTCTTGTTTAGAAATTCCAGAAGTTTTAGCAACAGCTGCGGCTACATCTCCAATTCCTTTTTTAGAAATTTCTTCAGCACCAATACTTTGTTTGATTTCAACTGCTTTTTGTTGTTCTTGTAATAAGGCACTTTCTTTTTCTTTAGAAACTACATGAATAATTTCAATATCTTGTAATTGAACTCCGCTTGCTTCAAGGGTGTGATTGATTACTTTTTTCTCATTTGCTTTTAAAGTAAAAGGTATTTCTTTAGTTTCATACCCTAAATAGCCAATTACTAAGGTGTAGTTTCCTGGCTTTAATGAAATAGAGTATTTACCGTTTTCATCTGTAGATGCACCTTGTTTTGTTCCTTTAATTACTATATTAGCAAAAGGTAAAGGTTCGTTGTTAAATTCTTTATCTAAAATAGTTCCTGTTACAGTTCCATTTTGTGCAAAAATTGTTGTTGCAAAGAATAATGACAATAATAAAAAACGTAGTTTCATGTTGTGTTGTTAAATTTTTTGCAAAGGAACCGCTGAATTGTTATAATAAAGTTAATTGCCTGTTATGAATTAGTTGCTAATGCGTTATGTAATTGTTAACAGATTAAATAATTGTAAACCACTTGAAACATTTTAATTTATCTTTACCTTTACAGAACAAAACAAAACATTTTTGTAATGAAAAAAAAAGACATTAAGATCTTATTGGTTGATGATGAGCAAGATATCTTGGAAATTGTAGGCTATAATCTTTCTCAAGAGGGCTATCAAATAGTTACAGCTTCAAATGGTAAAGAAGCAATTTTGAAGGCAAAAAAAGAACTTCCACAGTTAATTATTATGGATGTAATGATGCCCGAAATGGATGGAATGGAAGCATGTGAAAACATCAGAAAAATCCCTGAACTTCAAGATACTATTATTACTTTTTTAACCGCTCGTTCTGAAGATTATTCGCAAGTAGCAGGTTTTGATGCGGGTGCTGATGATTATATAGCAAAGCCAATTAAACCAAAAGTATTAGTAAGTAAAGTACAAGCTTTGTTAAGACGATTAAAAGGAGTAGAAGGTGCTTCATCGAGTACAACTTTAAATGTAGGAAACATTGAAATTAATCGCGAAGAGTATAAAATTATTAAAGATGGAGTAGAAATTGTCTTGCCAAGAAAAGAGTTTGAATTGTTTTATCTTTTGGCTACGAAACCTGGAAAAGTTTTTACAAGAGAAGAAATTCTTGATAAAGTTTGGGGTAATGAAGTGGTTGTTGGAGGAAGAACAATTGATGTTCATATCAGAAAACTTAGAGAAAAAATAGGGGATGATTTCTTTAAAACTATTAAAGGAGTGGGATACAAAATTGAATTTTAATGCAAATAAAATTTAAAAAATCATATAAATTTGCTTTAAAGTCTTCTTTTTACATAACATTATTCTTTTTAGCGGTTATTTTATTGTATCATT
>JBILST010000171.1:0-5192 GCA_044371865.1 Flavobacterium sp. | reverse complement strand
ACACAAATAGCACCACCAGCTTGTGAAGAATTGTCATCAAAAGTACATTTGTTAATTGTTACATTAGCCGTAGCACCTTCTACTCTTAATCCTCCTCCATTAAAAGAAGTTACAACATTATTATTAATACTACAATTATCAAACAAAACCGTAGAACCAACAATTTTATAACCTCCTCCATAATTAGCAGACAATATGCGATTACAAGGACTTCCTGAATTTCTAAATGTTACACTAGTAGCAGCACCAGAAACCAAAACAGCACCTTGACCAGCGCTACCAATATTAGCATATATAAGAACTCTATTAAACTCAATTCCAGTTCCTGATGTAACAGAAAAAGCAATTCCATCACTTGCCAAATTATAATTTGTGATAGTTAATTTTGAAATTTTGACATTGTTAGCAGAAATTGTACCCCAACTATTTGTTCCCGATGAACGTTTAAAAACAGTCAACTCTTCACCTAAACCAATAATTTCTACTGATTTGTTAATATTTAAACCTACTTCATTATATTCTCCATAATCAACAAATATTCTGTCCCCATTTGAGGCCGCGCTTAAAGCAGCAGCTAAAGTAGCTTTAGGCAATGCTGCTGTCAAACCACTGTTTGCATTATTACCAGCAGCAGTTGTGTACACATCATCTGCAGTAAGAGCATTATTAACAAAATAATCTGTAGCATAAACATTTGCACCAAAAGTGAAAATGAATAGAAATAAACTTGACTTTAGAGAGAGTAATTTTATTTTCATATTTAATAATGATTAGTTAACTATTTATTAATCAATATTTCAAAAGTAAATAAAAAAAACCACTTAAATATAAAAAAAATAACTATTTTTGGACTTTAGAAACCTCTTAATATGATCATAGAAGAAAGCAAAAAGCTCATAGATGCAATGTCTATGAATGAAAAAAGATATTTTAAAATATTTATTAATAAAAATATTTTTGGGAGTCAGAATAAATACCTCCTCCTTTTTAATATCATCAACAGTAACGATACAATCAGTGAAGATGTGTTAAAAAAAACTGTAAAAGAACAAGATTATTCTGATAAAAACATATCATATGATATTAATTATCTAAACAAAATTATCCTTAGATCTTTAAATGAATTTCATCACGATAAAACTATTAGTTTAAAACTTCAAAACCATATAAAATCTGTTGAAATTTTATTCTATAAAGGTTTGTATGACGAATGTTTAAAAATAATTCGAAAAGCAAAAAAATTAAGTCAAAAAAACGAAAATGAAATCCTAATGCTTGAACTCCTTAATTGGGAAAAAAAATGTATGGGATATTCAAAAGGTTTTTACGGAGCTATGTCGGTAAATGAAAAAATTGATTCTTATTTTAATTATATAAAAGAAAATAGAGAAATTACTGACTTGTATTATCATAGTTATTTTTTAAAAAATAATGTAGGGAAAATACCTTATGAAAAAATTATTCAAGATTTTGAATCAATTATTGAAAATCCAATATTTAAAAGAGATGGATTTGAACTTCACTCAGTGCAATCTCGAATATTCTATTTTTTAACTATTGCAAATTACTATAATGTTTTACAACAAAAGGAAAATGAAACTATAAACTTAGAAAACACTATTGAAGTTTTTGACCTAAATCCCTTTTATAAAGAAGAAAATCCTTTAGATTATATATCTGTTTACACCCGAATAATTGATATCTACAAGAAAAGTGACGATATTACATTTCATAATAAAATTGATGCATTACGAAGTTTTGAAAATATATTAGACTTTCAAAAGAATGTTGCCAAAGAACGTATATTTTTCCATACTCACCATTCAGAGCTTGAATTCTTAATTTTTAATAACAATTTTGAAGAAGCTACAAAAATCATGCAATTAGTTATTAAAACTTTAAAAGAAAACAAATACAATATTGAACCTTATTATTTCATTGGAATTTATTACCAATTTGCTTGCATTCAATTAATTAATAATAATTTATCACAAAGTTTAAAATATGTCAATTTAATTTTAAATGAATTTAAATTAGATGAACGACCAAAATCTTTTATTAAAACGGAAATTTTAAATATGATTATTCATTATGAATTAAAAAATTACAAATTAGTACTTCATAATTATAATGCATTTAATAAGAAATATAAAAAAGTTTTTAAACTAAACTATATTGAGAAAAACATAATTCAATTAATTGTTCAAATTTCAGAAAATCCCTATTCAAAAAATGAAACTATAGAATTTAAAAACACCTATAAAAAGATTCTTAAAAAAGAAATAACTGAAGATAATATATCGAATAAAATTTACATGAAATATTTAATTTCTAAAAATAACTCCTAATAATCAAAACGATACACTCAAAACAGTAAAATATATTTTGGGTGTATCGTTTTATTTTTTAATATTTGAATAAAGTAATTTTTAAGGCACTTTTAAATTCTTTGATTAACTTTATTTAGCAAAAAATAATCAGCAATAACTAAAGCAGCCATTGCTTCCACTATTGGAACTGCTCTCGGCACTACACATGGATCGTGCCTTCCTTTACCATGTTGCTCAATAATTTCACCATTTGAAGTTAAAACTTCTTGCATTTGTAATAGTGTAGCTACTGGTTTAAATGCAACTCTAAAATATATATCCATTCCGTTAGAAATACCGCCTTGAATACCACCAGACAAATTACTTTTAGTAGTACCATCTGAATTAAAAGCATCATTATGTTCACTTCCTTTCATTTTGGCGCCACAAAAACCACTCCCAAATTCAAATCCTTTTACTGCATTAATTGATAACATTGCTTTTCCTAATTCAGCATGTAATTTATCAAAAACGGGCTCACCTAAACCAACAGGAACATTTTGAATAACACAAGTAATTGTTCCACCTACAGTATCGCCTTGTTTTTTTATTTGTTTAATGTAAGTTTCCATTTGATTTGCAACTTGCATATCTGGACATCGAACAGGATTACTTTCTATATTAGAGAAATCCAATTCTTGATAAGGCTTGTTGATAAAAATTTCTCCTACTGATGAAACAAATGCATTAATTTTTATTTGTGGAATAATTTGCTTTGCAATGGCACCACCTACAACCCTACTTGCTGTTTCACGGGCTGAACTTCTGCCTCCTCCTCTATAATCACGAATACCATATTTTTGTTCGTAGACATAATCGGCATGACTAGGACGAAAAGTGTCTTTTATATGCGAATAATCATCTGATTTTTGATTGGTATTTGGAATGATAAAACCTATTGGTGTTCCGGTTGTTTTACCTTCAAAAATTCCCGATAAAAACTGCACTTCATCTTCTTCTCTTCTTTGAGTTACAATAGAAGATTGACCGGGTTTACGGCGTTGCATTTCGGAATTAATAAAATCAAAATCTAATGTTAATCCAGCTGGACAACCATCTAAAATTCCACCAAGAGCCTCCCCGTGTGATTCACCAAAAGTGCTTAATTGTAATAAATTCCCAAAAGTATTTCCCGCCATGATTTTAAAATTAATATCTATAAACTATACATTTACAAAGTTAATGCTTTTGATTAATTTAATAACTTAGAAATTATTAAATTCTAATTGAATTTAATAAGTTTTTCATATATTAGCATAATTTAAAAAAAATATTGACATGAAAAAAATTAAATACTTACTTTTTTTTACCTCACTTTTTATGTTTATTTCTTGTTCAAGTGACGACTCTGGCTCAGGAAATTCTGCTAATTTTTCAACTCCGCTATCAATCGGCAGTTATTGGACGTATGATACTGAAGATCAATCTGGAATAAATAGAGACTCTTTATTTGTGGATAGTGAAACTACTATAAACAACAATACCTATAAAGTTTTCAAAGCTAAAAATGATGCAGCTACAGGATTTTATTCAAATTCTCTAAAAAACAATAATGTTAGAGAGAATAATGGTACATTATTACTAACTGGAGATTTAGCATTAACTGCTGGACAAAATTTACCGTTTACGATTGATTTATCATTAAATGATTTTATAATTTTTGATAAAAATGCTTCAAATAATCAAACTTTAAATTCGTCACCAAAAACAGGTGTAATAAATGAGACTGTTAATGGGTTTCCACTAACTATTAGTTATTCACTACAATCTTATGGTGGAGAAACATTAACAACTTTTACGTCTCCAAATGGAGATGTATACACAAATGTTAAGTCAACCAAAATCAAACTAAATCTAACTATTACCACCGTTATTACTGTACTTGGTTCACCACAAACATTTACTGCTTTAGCCCCACAGGATGTACTAGTTTCAACACAATATTTATCTGATGGAATTGGTGTTGTTTATACCAACACTGTGACTTCTTACACTGTAAGTAACTTTGTTGCAAATGAATTACAAATACCAGAGAGCGACACTCAAACTCAGGAAGAATTTTTAGATAACTATATTATTAACTAAATCATTTTTTTAAACACAATATCAAATTTGACAGGACCTAAATATAGTTTTATCTTCTGTTTGATAGGTTATAAACAATATAAAAATGGTTATCTTTACAAAAAAGAATTTATAATATGAAGAAATTAATTTTATCTATATTGATGCTAATGGGTATGGCATTTAGTACACAAGCTCAAGAAATTTCTAAAAACGCTTTAGGACTTCGTTTAGGAGATAATGATGGTTTTGGAGGAGAAATTTCTTATCAAAGAGCAATGGGATCAAACAATCGCCTAGAAGTTGATTTAGGATGGAGAAACAGTAAAAATGTTGATGCTTTTAAGATAGTTGGATTATACCAATGGATATGGAATATTGATGGTGGCTTTAACTGGTATGCAGGTGTAGGTGGTGGAATTGGAAGCTGGAGCTATGACAAAAATGACGTTGAAGATAGTGGTAGTTTTATTTTAGCAGCTGGTGACATAGGAATTGAATATAATTTTTCTGAAGTGCCAATTCAATTGTCATTAGACTTTAGACCAGAAATGTATTTTGGTGGTGATTATTCAGACTTTAGAGATGGATTTGGTCCTGATATTGCTTTAGGAATTAGATATAAATTCAACTAATAAAAACATCCTTAATAAAAAAGTAGCCGTATCTTCATTGAACGGCTACTTTTTTTTATTCAACAATTGTATTTTTACCTTTAGGAATCAATGCAATGCAATATGGATTTGTAAGGACTGTTGT
>JBILST010000170.1:0-5216 GCA_044371865.1 Flavobacterium sp. | reverse complement strand
TTCAATTGTTTCTTATTTTGTTTTGGTTTTAGCAATCGGTGCTGCTGTTTTGTCTAAGTCTGTTGGAACTTCGGGTGGTGAAATTCGTCATACTGAAATCAGAGAAAATACTGTAAACTCAGCTTCTGAGATTCAAAATGAATCACAACAAGAAGAAGGCGATGATGATTAAACAAAATATAAATTTTCAAAAACTTTTGTTTATTCGAAAAATTAGTTGTTATATTTGCAGTGTTAAATAATAACAGAAAATATGTTTTTAAATCAATTACATCATCATCATCATACCTCCGCTCAAGCGAAGTAATGATGTTATGTAATTAATCCATATAAATCAGAAACCCGTTTGAGTACATCAAGCGGGTTTTTTGTTGGTAAGCATTTTTAAAACTCCCTTGGTGTACTTTTTTAAAACAAAAATTTAAAAAATGAACACATTAAAAATTGCTATTCAAAAATCAGGTCGCCTTCACGATGAAAGTATTCAAATCCTAAAAGATTGTGGAATTTCAGTGTACAATGGAAATGACCAACTCAAAGTTACCGCTTCCAATTTTCCTTTAGAAGTGTATTATTTACGTAATTCCGATATTCCTCAATATTTGATTGATGGTGTAGTGGATATTGCGATTGTAGGTGATAATCTTTTGGTTGAAAAAGGTCAAAACATTCAAATTGCTGAGAAATTAGGTTTCTCGAAATGTAAAGTTTCGGTAGCGGTTCCAAAGAATTTCAACTACAATTCCATTCAAGATTTAAATGGATTACGTGTTGCTACTTCGTATCCAAAAACGGTTGTGGATTACTTTTCTTCCAAAGGAATTTCCGTAGACATTCACCAAATATCAGGTTCGGTTGAAATTGCCCCAAACATTGGACTTTCAGATGCGATTGTAGATATTGTTTCTAGCGGAAGTACTTTATTTAAAAACGGTTTAAAAGAAGTGGAAGTCATTCTAAAAAGTGAAGCTGTTTTAGCGGTTTCACCTCAAATTTCTGAGGAAGCCAAACAAGTAGTTTCAAAACTTCAATTCCGAATTCAAGCTGTTTTACGTTCAAGAAAGTCGAAATATATTTTGATGAATGTTCCGAATGATAAGATTTCAGAAATCAGTAAAATTCTTCCTGTATTGAAAAGTCCAACCGTTATGCCATTAGCCGAAGAAGGTTGGAGCAGTGTTCATTCGGTAATTGATGAAGATAAATTTTGGGAAGTCATAGACCAATTAAAAGATGCTGGAGCTGAAGGAATTTTGGTTTGCCCAATTGAAAAAATGGTTCTTTAAGAAGTTAGAAAATAGAATATAGAGAATAGAATTAAGAATATAGACTCATGAAAAAAATATACAACCCACAACCTGAAACTTGGTCAGAAATTTGTAAAAGACCCACACAAACTTTTTCTGATGTAGAAGAAACAGTAAAGCAAATCTTTAAAGAAGTACAACAAAAAGGCGATAAAGCTATTGCTAAATATTCTTCTTTTTTTGATGGGGTAGCTTTAGAAAATATCCTTGTAACTTCTGAGGAAATTGAAATTGCTAAAAAGGAAGTTTCTTCTGAATTAAAAGAAGCGATTCAATTAGCCAAATCAAATATTGAACAATTTCACGCTGCTCAAAAAACGGATAAAATAGTTATTGAAACTATTACAGGAGTTACGTGTTGGCAAGAAAAACGCCCAATTCAAAAAGTTGGATTGTACATTCCTGGTGGAACGGCTCCATTATTTTCAACGGTTTTAATGTTGGCAGTTCCAGCAAAATTAGCAGGTTGTCAAGAAATTGTATTATGTTCGCCACCTGATAAAAACGGAAAAATTAATGCCGCCATTTTGTATGCAGCTGATTTGTGCGGTGTAACTAAAATCTACAAAGTAGGAGGGATACAAGCCATTGCAGGAATGACTTTCGGTACAGAAACGATTCCGCAAGTCTATAAAATTTTCGGACCTGGAAATCAATTTGTAACCATTGCGAAACAATTTGCCTCGCAAAATGGCGTAGCAATTGACATGCCGGCTGGACCAAGTGAATTATTAGTGTATGCCGATGAAACAGCCATTCCAAGTTTCGTAGCTTCTGATTTGCTAAGTCAAGCTGAACACGGAAAAGACAGTCAAGTGATTTTGGTAACCAACAATAAAAACATCTTGAACGATGTAGAAGAAGAAATCTACAAGCTATTGAAAGAGCTTCCTAGACAAGAAATTGCGCAAGTTGCCATTCAAAATTCAAAATTAATCTTCGTTGAAACCGAAATAACAGCTTTATCGTTGATTAATGAATACGGTCCGGAACATTTTATCGTATGTTCTAAGAATGAAGATTATTTCGTTGACGGCATTCAAAATGCAGGTTCGGTTTTTATTGGAAATTATACTCCAGAAAGTGCCGGTGATTATGCTTCAGGAACCAATCACACTTTGCCAACAAATGGTTATTCCAAGAGTTATAGTGGTGTGAATTTAGATAGTTTCTTAAAGGCAATGACCTTCCAGAAAATTTCAAACGAAGGCATTCAAAACATTGGAAAAGCTATTGAAACTATGGCAGAAGCCGAAGGTTTACAGGCACACAAAAATGCGGTTACATTAAGACTAAAAAATAATTAAAACACATAGATTTAAAGTTAACATGCTTTGTGAACTATGTAAAGTAAAACGATTAAAATCAACACAAAGAATAGCTAATATGTCAATGTGTTTAAAAATAAAAACTATGAATATAGAAAACTTAATCAGAGAAAACGTAAAAAAACTGAGTCCGTATTCCTCAGCACGAGATGAATTTGAACAGTTTACAAAACCAATGATTTATTTGGATGCTAATGAAAATCCTTTCACAAATGGAATGAATCGTTATCCTGATCCGCAACAAAAGGAATTAAAAGCCATTATAGGGGATAAAAATAACGTTCAAAAAGAAAATATTCTTTTAGGAAATGGTAGCGATGAAGTTTTGGATTTGATTTTCAGAGCTTTTTGTGAACCGTATCGCGATAATATCATCACATTGCCACCAACGTATGGAATGTATGGCGTATTAGCGAATATTAATGCGATTGAAAATCGGGAAGTATTACTAAATGAGGAATTTCAACCCAATGTAGAAGCAATTCTAAGTGCGGTCGATAGTAATACAAAAATCATCTTTTTGTGTTCGCCAAATAACCCAACAGGAAATTCTTTTACCGATTCTTCGGTAATCAAAATTCTGAATCAATTCAACGGTTTAGTGGTGATTGACGAAGCATACATAGATTTTTCAAATGAAATAAGTTGGTTAACCGTTTTGAAAGATTTCCCTAATCTAATCATCACACAAACATTGTCAAAAGCTTATGCGATGGCGGGATTGCGAATTGGAATTTTGTATGCTTCCAAGGAAATTATTTCCGTATTGAATAAAATTAAGCCACCATATAACATCAATGGTTTGTCGCAAGAAACGGCTGTCAAAAAATTGTTGCAAAGCACGATGCTAACGCAAGTTAGGAAAATATTGGTAGAACGAAATAAGCTAATTGAAGCTCTTTCAAAATGTGAATTTGTTGAGAAAATTTATCCTTCTGAAGCTAATTTTATTTTAATTAAAGTAGATGATGCCAATTTCAGATACCAACAGTTTATAGATAATGGAGTAGTGGTTCGCAACAGAAGCAATCAACCTTTATGCGAAAATTGTTTGCGAATTAGCATTGGAACCAAAGAAGAAACCGAACAAATAGTAGAATTATTAAAAACCTTCAACAATGCCGAAAAAAGTATTATTTATAGATAGAGATGGAACATTGGTTTTAGAGCCAGAAAATTACCAATTGGATAGCTTAACCAAATTAGAATTTTATCCAAAAGTATTTCAATTTTTGAGTAAAATCGCTAAAGAATTGGACTTTGAATTGGCTATGGTAACCAATCAAGATGGTTTGGGAACAACTAGCTTTCCAGAAGAAACGTTTTGGCCTACTCAAAATTTCATTCTAAAAGCATTCGAAAATGAAGGCGTAACGTTTAATGAAATTTTTATCGACAGAAGTTTTCCAGAAGATAATGCGCCAACCAGAAAGCCAAGAACGGGAATGCTAACAAAATATTTGAATAATCCCGAATACGATTTGGCAAATTCATTCGTAATTGGTGATAGAATTACCGATGTGGAATTGGCTAAAAACTTAGGTTCGAAAGCGATTTTTATTAAAAACGAAGAGAATTTAGGCGGAAATGAAATCGTAACTTCTTTGGAAGAATTGCAAAACGTAATCGCTTTACAAACTATAGATTGGCAGAAGATTTACGAGTTTTTAAAATTGGATGAAAGAACGGCTGCTATTTCCAGAACTACGAATGAAACGGACATCGCTATCTCTTTAAACTTAGACGGAACTGGAAAAAGTAACATCAACACTGGAATTTCCTTTTTCGACCACATGTTAGACCAAATTGCGCGTCACGGACAAATGGATTTGGATATTCAAGTGAGAGGCGATTTAGAAGTAGACGAACACCACACTATTGAAGATACCGCAATTGCATTAGGAGAAGTTTTTGCAAAAGCGTTAGGTAATAAATTAGGCATTGAACGTTACGGATTTTATTTACCAATGGACGATTGTTTAGCGCAAGTAGCCATTGATTTTGGTGGAAGAAACTGGTTGGTTTGGGAAGCAGAATTTAAACGTGAAATGATTGGTCATATGCCAACGGAAATGTTTTTTCACTTCTTCAAATCGTTCACAGATGGTGCAAAAGCCAATTTAAACATCAAAGCAGAAGGCACCAACGAACACCACAAAATTGAAGCGATTTTTAAAGCCTTCGCAAAAGCCATAAAAGTAGCGGTAAAACGCGATACAGAAAAAATGATTTTACCTTCAACTAAAGGAATGTTGTAAAATAAGCCACAGATTACACTGATTTACACTGATTAAAAAAATCCATTTAATCCTTTAATCCGTGGCAAAAAAAATAAATATGAAAATAGCTATTATAGATTACGGTGCTGGAAATGTGCAAAGTGTTTTATTCGCTTTGGAACGACTTGGTTATGAAGGTAATGTTACGAATGATTGGAATACCATAAAATCGGCCGATAAAGTAATTTTTCCCGGTGTAGGCGAAGCGAGCAGTGCGATGAAAATGTTAGTTGATAGTGGATTAGATGTGTTAATTCCAACGTTACAACAACCGGTTTTAGGAATTTGTTTGGGCATGCAAT
>JBILST010000169.1:0-5218 GCA_044371865.1 Flavobacterium sp. | reverse complement strand
TGAGAATATGTTTCTTTGAACTATTTAGACACATTTGTTCTCTCATTCTATTTCACTTTAAACTTGTAAAATTATTGACTTTAAATATTAAAATCTATAACTTAGCAAACATAGGAGACACAATAGAAAAACTATGTGTTGATTTTAGGCGTTACACTTTTCATAGCACACATTAAATTATCCGTTCACCCTGGAAAAGCACAAAACTAAAACTACTTCAAAAACCAAATCGCAAGAAAGCCTTTTGGTGGCTATCTAACCCCGATAGGAGCGACATCTTGTAAAGCGGATAGCGGGAAAATGGATGGCAAGAATGCCCAAAACATCCGTTTCAAAGAAAAATAAGATAAATAATGGTTTTTTTTTTGAATTTTCGTAGTGCTTTAGTACCTTCACACAATATTATTTTAAGTAACCTTAAGCATTTACACAATGTCAGAAGCAACACATGATAACCTGCACAACGCAGATGGACAAGAACAAATGGAACAATTAGATGGTGTTACCATTATTAGTCAATCGGTATTAGAGGAAATAGACAATTCTAATGCAGAAGAAAGCGAAGATGATTCGATAAAAGAAAAGCACGAAATTCCGGTATTGGATTACGATGCGATGTCGATGGAAGCCTTAACCGATGAACTAGAACAATTGGTTAACAATGAAAAAGTAATGGCAATTAAAGACCATGTAGAAGGCATTAGAAAAGCTTTTTCAGACAAATACCACCATTTTATAGACGAGAAAAAAGAGGAATTCTTAGCTCAAAACAACGAAGAAGGTTTAGATTTTGAGTATCACTTTCCTTTAAAAAATAAGTTTGACAGCATTTACAACGCTTATAAATCAAGCAAAGCAAAACATTTCAAACAATTACAAAACAATTTAGAACAAAATTTTGCCGTTCGTGAAGGCTTAATCGACGAGTTGAAAAACTTAATCGATTCAGGTGATTCAAGTATTGGCGATATGTTCAAAAAAGTAAATGATATTCGTGAGCGTTGGAAAAATGCAGGCGCGATTCCAAGAGATAAATACAACATCTTGTGGAACAATTATCATTTTCACACGGAGCGTTTTTACGACATTATGCACTTAGACAAAGAAGCGCGTGATTTAGATTTGAAACACAATTTAGAGCAAAAACAACAAATTATACTGAAAGCTACTGCCTTATTAAATGAGGAAGATGTAATGAAAGCTTTCCGTGAATTACAATTGTTACACCGCGTTTGGAAAGAAGAAATTGGTCCTGTAGATCGTGAACATAGAGAAGCAATTTGGAACGAATTCAGCGAAATCACGAAGCAAATGCACGACAAAAGAGAAGGTTTGTTTGCAATTGCAAGAGGTAAAGAAACTGATAACTTAGCGCTTAAAAACGAAATTATTTCGCAAATTGAAGCTTTGGGAACCGAGAAAATCGATTCGCACAGTGGATGGCAAGGTCAAATTAAGAAAATGGAAGCATTGCGCGAAGCCTTCTTTAAAGCAGGGAAAGTTCCATCGGAAGTAACTGAGGAAACTTGGGCTAAATTTAAAAATGCGGTTAGAGCGTTTAATGCACACAAAAACGTTTTCTATAAAGATATTAAAAACGAGCAACACGATAATTTAACCAAGAAATTAGAGTTAGTTGAAAAAGCAAAATCGTTAAAAGAAAGTACTGATTTTGGTGTAACTACCCCAATTATGAAGAAAATTCAGGACGATTGGAAAAAAATTGGACACGTGCCTCGTAAATATTCAGATAGTATTTGGAAAGACTTTAAAGATGCGTGTAATGCGTATTTTGACAGAATGCACGAAGCTAAAAATGCTGAAACGGGTGAAGAAGTAGAAGCTTTTGAAAAGAAAAAAGCGTTTTTAGAAGAATTGAAAGATTTTACCCTTTCGGGAGAACACAAAGCTGATTTAGAGGCGATAAAAGCACACATTGCTACTTGGAAAACATTTGGTAAAGTGCCTTTTAACAGAAGACACATCGAAGGAAAATTCAATAAAATTTTAGATGCCTTATTTGAAAAATTAAGCCTATCTAAAAAAGATACTGAAATGATGCGTTTTAGCAACCGTTTAGAGCAAATGAGCGACAACGACGACAAACGTGCTTTAGAACAAGAGCAATTCTTTATTAGAAAGAAAATCGACGAAGTACAAAGCGAAATTTTCCAGTTAGAGAACAACATTCAGTTTATTAGCAGTAGTTCAAAAGGTGAAAATCCTTTTATTAAAGAAGTTCAGAAAAACATTGAACGCCACAAAGACGATTTGAAATTGTGGAAAGAAAAGCTACAGCAAATTAAAAATATGTAAGATAGAATCCCGAGTGAGAGCTTGGGATTTTTTTTGTTTGTTTAAAACTTTAACAAAAAGTGCAGAAAAACTACAGCAAGCACCATAAGAAATTTGTTATTTTTGTATAATTACTTGATGTAATTTACTAGTTATATGCAACTCTAAAACGACACTTTGAAAAAACTATTAAAACAATGAAAATACAACTTCAAATCTCTCTGACATTCTTTGCGAGTTTGTTTTTGACAAGTTTTAGCAATTTGACTAATGCACAGACAAACAAAACTGAAATTATACAACTTGAAGAAAATAGACGATTTTTCACTTTTACTCCTATTACCGAAATGGAATTTAGAAGTGCTTTAACAAATAATTATAACGCTTCCTTTGTAACCAAAATTAATGACACAATAAAACTTGACAAAGCTTTTAAGTCAATTGAAAAAACTTACAACGATAGTGAAAAAGAACTTGCAGTAGAAGAGTTATGCAAATCGCCAAAATGTTTAACATCATTTAAAGCATACTATCCTACTCTTAACTTGTATTTGTTTTACATACTTGAAATGCATTATCCAAAAGCTGTTTTTGTAAATTCAAATACAAGTGAAATGGCTTCAGGCTATAATAGATTTAGAGGCGAATATGGAGTAATGTCTAAAAATGGTCAATGGATTGGATTAGAGAGACAAGGTTCAGATAATTATCTACAAATTGAAATTTGTGAATCTTCAAAAAACACCATTAGTAAAAGTATTTCATTTGATTTTACATCAGTTGACATAAATGAAAAAGAAAAAACACCAATATTTTGGGTTGACAAAAATACTATCTTCATTGCTGTCCAAGAATATGACAAACTAAACAACAAAGAATTATCATTGTTTTATGAAATTAAATTCAAATAATGGTAATAAAAAGAGCTGCATATAACCGCGGTTTGCTTCAATGGCTACTTCCGGATTTTCCTACGGAAAATCCGCTGCTGAATGGAATGTTTTGTTATATTTGTAATGGCTTGGTGTTGGTTCAACGCCACTGAAAGCAAGCCACATAACGTTAAAATTACTTAAAACTCATATTCTCTTTCCACTTTAGCAATTCTTACTTTGTAATTTTTGTACCAAGTAGTTCTACCTTTTTCTTGCGCTTCTAAATGTTCCATATTGGCTTTCCAGTTTTTTATGGCTTCCAAGCTTTCCCAATACGAAACGGTAATTCCAATTTCGCTTCGTGCGCTTTCCATGCCTATATATCCAGGTTGGGCTTTGGCTAATTCCACCATTTTAATTGCCATTTCGGCATAACCTGCTTCTACTTCGGTTCTTGTAGAGGTAAAAATTACTGCGTAGTACATGTGAATTATGAATTAAAAATTATGAATTACGAATAGTTCTAGATACGATTTCTACGAAATCACTCGAACTGACGACTATTACTGAACACTGAGACTGACCACTGAATACTACAACTTCTTAGCTTCTTCCCAAAAAACATCCATTTCGGCCAACGTCATATCCATTAAAGGTTTGCCTAATTCGGTGGCTTTACTTTCTAAATATTGGAAACGCTTGATGAATTTTTTATTGGTGCGTTCTAAGGCGTCTTCTGGGTTTACTTTTAGAAATCTGGCGTAATTTATCATGGAGAACAAAACATCGCCAAATTCGGCTTCTATTTTGTCTTGGTTGCCAGCTTGTACCTCAACTTGAAGTTCGTTTAGTTCTTCTTGCACTTTGTCCCACACTTGATGCGGTTCTTCCCAATCAAATCCAACGCCTTTTACTTTATCTTGTATACGACTGGCTTTAACTAATGCCGGTAAACTTTTTGGCACACCTTCCAAAACTGATTTCTTACCTTCTTTCAGTTTTAGTTTTTCCCAATTTTGCTTTACTTCTTCTTCGTCGGCCACTACCACATCGCCATAAATATGTGGATGGCGATCGATTAATTTATCACAAATGGAATTGGCAACATCGCCAATATCAAACGCATTGGTTTCGCTGCCAATTTTCGCATAAAAAACAATGTGTAATAATACATCGCCCAACTCTTTCTTGATTTCTTCCAAATCATTGTCCAAAATAGCATCGCCTAATTCATAGGTTTCTTCAATCGTTAAATGACGTAAACTTTCGAGTGTTTGCTTTTTATCCCACGGACATTTTTCGCGTAAATCGTCCATAATGTCTAAAAGGCGGTTGAAAGCTGCTAGTTGGTTTTGTCTATTATTCATGTTTCTTTTTGATTATTGCTCTCGAAATAGTTCCTATTCTTGATATTGTAAAATTATGGAAATATTTTACATTTAAATTAACTATTACTTACAAAAGGTTCGCTTAACATAATTATTTGGTTTGATAGGTAAATATTGTTTTTTTATTATACGAGTTAGCCATAACCATGATGTTCAAATTCTGATAAAAAATGCAATAAAGGCTCAGCAATTTTAATAATCAAATAACACTTAAAACACATTAAAACAACACTGTAGTACTACTTTCGCAGAGTTAATTATCTGTATGAAAATATTTTATGCCATTCAGGCAACAGGAAATGGTCACATTAGTAGAGCCATGCAAATTTATCCTTATTTGCAAAAATTTGGAACTGTAGATTTTTTTTTAAGCGGAAACAATTCTAGTCTTGAAATAGACTTACCAGTAAAATATAAAAGTAAAGGTTGTAGTTTATATTACAGTCAATGTGGCGGATTAGCCTATTGGGATATTGCAAAAAATATTAAACCCAATCAAATTTATAAAGATGCTAAATCGTTGCCATTAAAAAATTATGACGTTGTCATCAATGATTTTGATTCGATTACTGCTTTAGCTTGCAAAATTCAAAAAGTACATTCAGTTCAATTTGGACATCAAGCTAGTTTTATTTCGAAAAACACACCAAGACCAGAAAA
>JBILST010000017.1:0-17465 GCA_044371865.1 Flavobacterium sp. | reverse complement strand
AAAATAAATAAAAAAACCGCACATTGCTGTGCGGTTTTCATTATTTCTGTTGAAAAAGATTATTTTCCTAGTTCAGCAATTTTTGCATCTACGTCTAAATCGTCTCCTTCAAAAACTTTTTCCTCTTTGACTTCTTTACCATCTACTTTTTTTGTTAAAGTAACCGTTGCTTTCACTTTTCCGTCAGCGTCTTTTACTTTTTTTACTTCCATATTGATGATTTCTTGATGGTCATCGTGGTTACAATTAGGTCCGTGAACGTGAGCTGCATCACCGATGTATTTTCCATTTTCATCGTATTGTGACATACATTTGTCTTTACATTCTTGAGAACAACCGTTCTCTTCACACATTTTAGCACATTCATCT
Source organism: Flavobacterium sp. (assembly GCA_044371865.1). Taxonomy (GTDB): domain Bacteria; phylum Bacteroidota; class Bacteroidia; order Flavobacteriales; family Flavobacteriaceae; genus Flavobacterium. The sequence continues at coordinate 17,096 of JBILST010000017.1, read as the reverse complement.
TTTGTCATAGTAGCACATTTAGATAAATCGCATTTTCCTTCTGTACAAACCATTTCTTTTTTATCTCCAGAACAACAAGCACCTTTTTCAGTTGTTGCACCGTGACCTCCTAAGATTGGAGCAATTACTAATCCAATTAAACAAGTTAATTTGATTAAGATATTCATTGATGGTCCAGAAGTATCTTTAAATGGATCTCCAACCGTATCTCCAGTAACAGCAGCTTTGTGTGCATCAGAACCTTTGAAAGTCATTTCTCCATTGATTTCTACACCTGCTTCGAAAGATTTTTTAGCATTATCCCAAGCACCACCCGCGTTGTTTTGGAACACAGCCCAAAGTACACCTGAAACAGTAACTCCAGCCATATAACCACCTAACATTTCAGCGATTAATTGATTATTATCAGCATAAACTAATTTACCTAATAATACAATTGCAATTGGGAAACCAATTGTTAAAATACCTGGTAACATCATTTCGCGTAAAGCTGCTTTTGTAGAAATTTCAACACATTTACCGTATTCTGGTTTACCTGTTCCTTCCATGATTCCTGGAATTTCTTTGAACTGACGACGTACTTCATACACCATATCCATTGCTGCTTTTCCAACTGAATTCATTGCTAAGGCAGAGAACACTACTGGAATCATACCTCCAACAAACAACATTGCTAATACTGGTGCTTTGAAAATATTAATACCATCAATTCCAGTGAACGTTACATAAGCTGCGAATAATGCTAATGAAGTCAATGCTGCTGAAGCGATTGCGAAACCTTTTCCAGTTGCAGCTGTTGTATTACCAACAGAATCTAAAATATCGGTTCTTGTACGCACTTCTTTTGGTAATTCGCTCATTTCAGCGATTCCACCAGCGTTATCAGAAATTGGTCCGAAAGCGTCAATTGCTAATTGCATAGCTGTTGTAGCCATCATTGCAGATGCAGCTAAAGCTACTCCATAAAAACCTGCTAAAGCATAAGTTGACCAAATTGCCGCAGCAAATAAAATCACTGTTGGGAAGGTAGAAATCATACCAGTTGCTAAACCAGCAATTACGTTAGTTCCAGCTCCAGTTGATGATTTTTGTACGATTGCCAAAACTGGTTTTGTACCTAATCCTGTATAATATTCAGTTACTGATGAAATTGCTCCACCCACAAATAATCCAATTAATGTTGCGTAAAACACACGCATAGCTGAAATTTCTTGAAGTCCTTCACCAAAGAATTCCATTGACATTACTTCAGGAAGCATAAATTTCACCAAGAAAAAACATGAAATAGCAGTTAAAGCAATAGAAACCCAGTTTCCAATATTTAATGCTTTTTGAACTTGAGCTTCTTTTGCATCGTCACTTGAAATTTTAACTAACATTGTTCCAACGATAGAAAATAAAATTCCAAAACCTGCGATTGCCATTGGTAATAAAATTGGTCCGATTCCACCGAAAGCATCTTCGATTTTACCACCCATATCTTTAATTACATAATTTCCTAATACCATTGCTGCTAAAACAGTTGCTACATAAGAACCGAATAAATCAGCACCCATACCTGCAACGTCTCCAACATTATCACCTACGTTATCTGCAATTGTAGCAGGATTACGTGGGTCATCTTCTGGAATTCCTGCTTCTACTTTTCCTACTAAGTCAGCACCAACGTCTGCAGCTTTTGTATAAATACCTCCCCCTACACGAGCGAACAATGCGATAGATTCAGCACCTAAAGAGAATCCCGCTAGAGTTTCTAAAACGATAGTCATTTGGTCTGTTGAAGTCCAAACACCACCCATAAAATAATTATAAAAGAAAATAAAGAAACCTGTTAATCCTAGAACAGCTAATCCTGCAACGCCTAATCCCATTACGGTACCTCCACCAAATGAAACTTTTAATGCTTGCGGTAAGCTAGTACGAGCAGCTTGCGTAGTTCTTACGTTTGTTTTAGTGGCGATTTTCATCCCCATATTTCCGGCTAATGCAGAAAAAATAGCTCCAAAGATAAAAGCTACTACGATTAAAATACTTGTTGTTTCAACAACTTGAGAAACGGCAGCTAAGACAATACTTGCACCAATTACAAAAAATGTTAATAATCTATATTCTGCTTTTAAGAAAGCTAAAGCACCTTCGTAGATGTAATCTGAAATTTCTTTCATTTTACCATCTCCGGCATCTTGTTTTAATACCCATGCTCGTTTAGCCCACATAAATAGTAAGCCAATAACTGCCATAACAATTGGCACATAAATCATGATTGATCCCATAAAATATAATTTAGTTTTTTTGTTTGATTATTTTATGGTAATATTAAGAAAATAAAACAAAAAAGACAATATTTTTAAAAAAATACTGTCTTTTTATTTATTTGTAACCGAAAATTATTTAATACTAAACAATCCTTCTGGTTTATTTTCGATTTCGTTGAAACGATTCGTACATTTCATTAAAATTTCTTTTGCCTCATTAACATCTCCCCAACCTTCAACATCTACTTTTTTGTTTTCTAAATCTTTATACACTTGGAAGAAGTGCTCGATTTCTTTAATTAAGTGAGGATTTACATCACTTAAATCGTTTAATTTATTCCAAATTGGGTCAGAAACTGGTACGCAAATTACTTTTTCATCTGGTCCTTTATCATCTGCCATGTGGAACACTCCAATTGGTTTTACTTCCATCACACAACCTGGGAATGTTGGCTCATTGATTAAAACTAAAACATCTAATGGATCCCCATCTAATGCTAACGTTTCAGGAATAAATCCGTAATCTGCTGGATACATCATTGACGAAAATAACATTCTGTCAAAACGCATTCTTTTTAATTCAAAATCGTACTCGTATTTGTTTCTACTTCCTCTTGGAATCTCAATCAATACATCAAATGTAGTAATTTTATCTGCTGTCATTTACTTATGTTTTTTAAACGGTGCAAAGTTACCATTATAAAACATTAGAAACAAAAGAGTTTTGCAAAAAAAGTATAGGTTTTAGAAATAGAATCCAAAAGAAGCTCTAATAGCAAATTTTCGAGCATCGGGCATTTCCAAATAGCTTCCTCTCCAAGCAAAATCTACCCGTAGCACTTTAAAGATATTTCCCACTCCTGCATGATATTCCCAATAAATATCTTCAGGTGCAGTATAAGTCAAACCTGAAGCATTTAATAATCTATTTTCATCAGAAACCCTGCCACAAACACCTTTAATTCCAATGATTTCGCGTAAGTTTAATTTTCGCAAGAGTGGAACCCTTGAGAACAATCTTCCATTAAAATGATGTTCAAAATGCAATGAAGCATATTCATCAGCTACAAAATCGTAGTAATTTAATAAATTATAGGTGTTTTCAATGACAAACCATGATTGATTTCCAGGAATTATCCCCATCAAACCTAATGGAACTTCCCCAAATATTTTTCCAGTTTCGAAAGTCGTAAATAATCTTCCAAAACCACCAATTAGTGCTGGTTGACGGTAATACAATTGCAACTTTTGATAATTAAAATCACTGTTTAAAATCCCTTTAATTCCGTTACTATAACTCACAAAAAAACGAGCGTAATTAAAATCAACATCCATACGATCTACCCCATAACCCACCGTTTTTCGGTTTGGAGTATACTCGGCAACTAAGTTAATTTCTGATTGTTTTACTTCGCTTTTAATTTCCGTTTGAGTCAAATCGGTATAATAATCTAAACTAAACTCGCTTGATGCTGATTTTAATGTTCGATAGGTAAAATTCGTTTGAAAAGTAAAATTCTTGATAGGCTCAATTTCAAATCCTAAAGTTGTAAGATTCACAGAAGTTAATTGGTTATTTACTCCACTTGCAAAAAGTGCTGATGACGCAAAACTTCTACCTAATACATCGTTAGATGTTGTTAAACTCACGCCCATTTGTTCTACATCTCGACGATTTCCAACAGATAGAATTACTCTTTTATTTGGATTCACCATCCATCGGCCAGAAATCCCGTATTTGAATTGATTATCTTTAAAACCATAAGCAGTATAACCTTGTATTCGCCAAGTATCATTAGAGCCAAAATAAGTTCTACCTCCAGCTCTTATTCGTTGTCCTTCAACATCGTTGTACCCAAAAGTTGAAAAAATAGGCCCGTAATCCATTTTCCATTTTGGAATCTCAATATAACCACTTCCTAAAATTGAAGCCAAGTTATAAATACGTTTAAATCGAGGCACCTCTTTTAAAGTGTCTAACATTTTATAAATACCCGCTTCGTTTTTATTTAAAGCTTCAAACCTGTTTTCTTCCCAAAATTCATCTGGCTTATTGAATACTGCATTGTCGTAAAAATTAACTTCTTCCTTGTAAAATTTGTCTTCTTTTTTAATATCAAACTTATGATTCTTTGCCAAAGTAGTTCTTTTTCCATAAACTCCTTTTGATTCTTCTTTTTTAGAAAAACTAAAATCAGACATCATGTAATCTCGTTTTAGCAAGAAAACAGAATCGTTCATTACTTCATATTCTTGTTCAATATAAATTTCTTTTACCCAGTTGATATTAGCACTTTTACTGGCTTCAAGGTTAATTTTTTTAATTGCAAAAGTGGTGTCATTTACCCAAAAATCTCCTTTAAATGTCAATTCATTTTTTCGTCTTGGATAATAAACAATATTATAACACCATTTGTTATCAATATACATACTGTCGTTTAAAACATAATTGTAAACATTGATTCCTGTTCTTGAAAGCGGACTAACAAAATCTTTATCAAAAAACTTAAGATAATTATCATAGATGTCAAAATCGGCATACAAGTCCTTTATAAATGTATTAACTCCATCTCCACTTCCCAAACCAGAATTTTTATTGGCTTTTGTAATTTCTTTTGTTTTTTTAGCTTCATTATCTCCATACACTTCACTAAGTGTTTCATTGATAAAAATAGGCAAAAATGTTTTTCCTGAAATACTTGAAGTATCTATTTGATTGAAGATAAACTCCATCCCTTTGAACACCTTACTACTCATAAAAGCAGAATCAATGGTATTCAAATCAAACTCAACCTTTTCATATTTTTCATATTCATATTGCTTAAACATTTTGAGACCATTCTTACGTCTACGTTCCCATATTTTCCGTAAAATATCTAGTGCTGGATTGTTTTTCTTGGATGTTTTTCCGGTGTATATTACAACTTCTTTTAGGGTAGTTCCTGATTGTAATTTTATTTTTAGTCCTGTATTTAACCCTGGTTTTAGTGTAATTTCTTTCTTTTCGAATCCCACATAAGATACTACTAGTGTGGAATAGTTTTCCTTAGATTCAAAATAAAAAGTCCCATTTTCATCGGTAATAACGCCTTCTTTTGAGTTTTTAAAAATAACATTAGCGAAAGCAATAGGCTCACCAAATTCATCGGTTACTTTACCACCTACTTTGGTTTGCCCTAAAAGAATAGAACTTACAAATAAAAAGAATACTATAATTTTTGTTTTCATAGGAAAAAAAAGCTTCATCAGAAAATTACTGATGAAGCCTCAAATATAATAAGTTAATTGTTATTTATACAAAACTTTTTTAACAGCTTTAACAACATCTTGTGCGTTAGGCAACCATTCTTTTAATAAAGTTGGCGAATAAGGCGCCGGAGTATCAGCCGTTGTAATTCTTTGAACTGGAGCATCTAAGTAATCAAATGCTTTTTCTTGCACCATGTAAGTTATCTCAGAAGCAACTGAAGCAAATGGCCAAGCTTCTTCTAAAACTACCAATCTGTTTGTTTTTTTAACTGAATTTAAAATCGTGTCATAATCCATAGGACGAACCGTTCTTAAATCGATAATTTCACAAGAAATATTTTCTTTTGCTAATTCATCAGCAGCCAAGAAAGCTTCTTTAATAATTTTACCGAAAGAAACAATTGTTACATCAGTTCCTTCTCTTTTAATATCAGCAACACCTAATGGAATAGTATATTCTCCTTCTGGCACTTCGCCTTTATCTCCATACATTTGCTCTGATTCCATGAAAATAACTGGGTCATTATCACGAATTGCTGATTTTAACAACCCTTTAGCATCATAAACAGTTGATGGAACTACTACTTTTAAACCTGGTGTGTTCGCAAACCAGTTTTCAAAAGCTTGTGAGTGAGTTGCTCCTAATTGGCCTGCAGAAGCTGTTGGACCTCTAAATACCATTGGCATTGGAAATTGTCCAGCAGACATTTGGCGCATTTTTGCAGCGTTGTTAATAATTTGGTCAATTCCTACTAATGAGAAGTTGAACGTCATAAATTCTACAATAGGACGATTTCCATTCATAGCCGAACCTACAGCAATTCCTGCAAATCCTAACTCTGCAATTGGAGTATCGATTACACGCTTTGGTCCAAATTCATCTAGCATCCCTTTTGAAGCTTTGTACGCTCCATTATATTCTGCTACTTCTTCACCCATTAAATATATTGATTCATCGCGACGCATTTCTTCGCTCATCGCTTCACAAATAGCTTCTCTAAATTGTATCGTTCTCATGAAAGTAATTTCTTTGAATTATGATTGGCAAAAGTAAGAAAAATATAATTATTACTAATCGATTAAAAAAAAAATGGTACTTCTTTCTACTAAAACGTTTTAGCGTTAAATATATTCAACAAAACCATAAAACAAGACTTTACAATTAAACTATTCACAAAAAAAAGCTAATTTATCTAAGAAATACACATTTATTATGCGTGCATAGTTTTTATTTAGAAATTAATTTGTATTTTTGGGTCTGAAAATATTCACTAACAAAATACCTAAAAATGAAAATATTAGTTTGCATCAGTCACGTACCTGATACTACTTCAAAAATTAATTTCACCAATGGTGATAGCGAGTTTGACACTAATGGTGTTCAGTTTGTAATTAATCCTAATGACGAATTTGGCTTAACAAGAGCTATTTGGTTTAAAGAGCAACAAGGAGCAAATGTTACGGTTGTAAATGTTGGTGGAGCTGACGCTGAGGCAACTTTAAGAAAAGCATTAGCAATTGGAGCTGACGAAGCAATTCGTATTAATGCAAATCCGACTGACGGAATGTTTGTAGCAAAACAATTAGCCGAAGTAGTTAAAAACGGAGGTTATGATTTAGTAATTGCTGGAAAAGAATCCTTAGACTATAATGGAGGAATGGTTCCAGGAATGGTTGCCGGATTATTAGGTTACAATTTCGTAAACGCTTGTGTTGGTGTTGATGTAAACGGAAACGAAGCAAAAGTAACAAGAGAAATTGATGGTGGTAAAGAAACAGTTTCTGCAAGTTTACCATTAATTATTGGTGGTCAAAAAGGTTTAGTAGAAGAAAAAGATTTACGTATTCCAAACATGAGAGGTATCATGATGGCGAGAACTAAAGCCTTAACTTTAGTAGAACCAACTGGAGACGCAACAGCAACTAAAGCGGTTAAATTTGAAAAACCAGCTGCTAAATCAGCAGTTAAATTAGTAAATGCTGATAATTTAGATGAATTAATCAGTTTATTACACAACGAAGCTAAGGTTATTTAGTAATCAGTGTTCAGTTTTTAGTGTTCAGTTAAACACTTAAACTTTTAAACATTTTAAACTCTTAAACTTAAAAAATCATGTCGATATTAATATATGCTGAATCAGCAGAAGGAAAAATAAAAAAAGTAGCATTTGAATTAGCTTCTTACGCAAAGAAAGTAGCTGCTTCAATGGGAACAACGGTTACAGCTGTAACTATTAACAACTCTGATAATAGTGCTTTAGCTGCTTACGGAGTAGATAAAGTATTAAACGTTTCAAACGACAAATTAAACAACTTTAGCGCAAAAGCATTTGCTGATGTAATTGTTCAAGCAGCTAAAAAAGAAGGAACTCAAATTGTTTTAGTTTCTTCATCAACAGACAGTTTGTATTTAGCACCACTTGTAGCAGTAGCTTTAGAGGCTGGTTACGCTTCAAATGTTGTGGCTTTACCAGAAAGCACTTCGCCGTTCCAAGTAAAAAGAACTGCTTTTTCAAACAAAGCATTTAATATTACCGAAATCTCAACACAAGTAAAAGTGTTAGGAATTGCTAAAAACTCTTTCGGATTAGTAGAAAACACAGCTGCTATGACAGAAGAAGCATTTGCACCATCATTAAACGATGCAGATTTCGGAATCAAAGTTGAAAACGCAGAAAAAGTTTCTGGAAAAGTAACGATTGCTGATGCTGAAATTGTGGTTTCTGCAGGTCGTGGAATGAAAGGTCCAGAAAACTGGGGAATGATTGAAGAATTAGCTTCTGTTTTAGGCGCTGCAACAGCATGTTCTAAACCAGTTTCTGATATTGGATGGAGACCTCACAGTGAGCACGTGGGACAAACTGGAAAACCAGTCGCTTCTAACTTGTATATTGCAGTTGGAATCTCTGGAGCTATCCAACATATAGCTGGAATCAACTCTTCAAAAGTAAAAGTTGTTATCAACACTGATCCTGAAGCGCCTTTCTTTAAAGTAGCTGATTATGGAGTTGTAGGTGATGCTTTCACTGTAGTTCCTCAATTAATTGAAAAATTAAAAGCATTTAAAGCAAGTAACTCGTAAGAAATTAGTTGTTTAAAAAATATATTAAATTAAAATTAGAGTTATCTTTGTTTAGATAGCTCTTTTTTTTATTTTTGGAGCAAATGGCTAACCGTTTTTCAGTTAGCCATTTTCTGACTTTGCGATATAGTATAAAATCCAAAATTAGAACATCAAAGAAATGATAATTTAAAAATTAAAATGAGTTTAGTAAAATTAGCTATAAAAGGCATTTCCTACAGTCAAACACAAAATGGAGCCTATGCCTTAATCTTAAATGAAGTAGATGGTGATCGAAAACTTCCAATTGTTATTGGTGCTTTTGAAGCCCAATCAATTGCTATTGCTTTAGAAAAAGAAATTAAACCTCCACGCCCACTTACACACGATTTATTTAAAAGCTTTGCTGACCGATTTGATATCGTGGTCAAACAAGTAATTATTCATAAATTAGTAGATGGCGTTTTCTATTCGAGCATAATTTGCGAAAGAGATAAAATCGAAGAAATCATCGATGCTAGAACTTCAGATGCTATTGCATTAGCTTTACGCTTTAATGCTCCTATTTTTACTTACAAAAATATTTTAGACAAAGCCGGAATATACCTAAGTATCAATCCTTCTGAAAATAGCGAAAATCAAGAAAACGATGACATTCTTTCAACTCCAGAAACTTTTGGACAAGAAGAGGTAGTTGTTCCTGCCGATAGTTATTCGGGCTATTCGTTAAAAGAATTATACGAAAAACTAGATGAAGCGGTACAAAATGAAGATTACGAAAAAGCCGCAAAAATTAGAGATGAAATCTCAAAAAAAGAATCTTAAAACTTTAACGAAACTAACATGAATGTAAAATTCAGATTAACGATAATGAACTTTTTCCAGTTCTTCGTTTGGGGAGCTTGGCTAATTACAGTAGCAAATTATTGGTTCGGAACTAAAAATTGGGATGGAGCACAATTTGGTGCTATTTTTTCTACTATGGGAATTGCTTCGATTTTTATGCCAACGTTATGCGGAATTGTTGCCGACCGTTGGATAAATGCCGAAAAACTATACGGTGCACTTCATATTTTAGGAGGATTAACTTTACTATATGTCCCACAAGTAAGCAATCCATCTGATTTCTTTTGGGTGATTTTAGTAGCCATGATTTTTTACATGCCAACGATTGCTCTTTCTAATTCAGTTGCTTACAACGCTTTGAAAAAAGGAGGTTTAGATGTAGTGAAAGATTTTCCACCTATTCGCGTTTGGGGAACTATTGGTTTTATTGTAGCGATGTGGATTACTAACTTAACAGGAAATAAAGCTTCGGAAAATCAATTTTACATTGCGGCTATTGCTGCTATTTTCTTAGGAATATATTCCTTTACATTACCAAAATGCAAACCAGAAGGAAATACCACTGAAAACAAATCATTCGTTGAACTTATTGGTTTAAGCTCATTCAAATTATTTGCCGATTATAAATTAGCCTTATTCTTTGTATTCAGTATGTTCCTTGGAGCAGCTTTGCAATTAACAAATGCTTATGGAGATGTCTTTTTAGATGACTTTAAACATGATCCAGTTTATGCCGATTCATTAGTAGTAAAATATTCGACTTTAATTATGTCGATTTCTCAAATTTCAGAAACCTTATTCATTTTAGCGATTCCGTTTTTCTTAAAACGTTTCGGAATCAAACAAGTTATGTTGTTTAGTATGATTGCATGGGTATTACGTTTCGGATTATTTGCTTACGGAAATCCTGGTGATGGTTTATGGATGATTATTTTATCGTGTGTAGTTTACGGAATGGCATTTGATTTCTTTAATATTTCAGGTTCATTATTCGTAGAAACCTCTACTGATTCTAAAATACGTTCTTCGGCTCAAGGTTTATTCATGATGATGACGAATGGATTTGGTGCAGTCTTAGGAAGTGTAGTAAGTGGTCAAATCATCAGCCTGTATTTTACCGATGCAGCAACTGGAGAAAAAGATTGGCACAACATCTGGTTAACATTTGCTGCTTATGCTGCCGTTATAGCAATTGCTTTTGCACTCTTGTTCAAGCACAAACATAATCCAAAAGAAGTTGAAGCTTTTAAACATTAAATTAAAAACCTGTCAGGTTTGAACTAAAATAACATGCAACAATATCACGATTTAGTAAAACACGTATTAGCAAACGGCAACCAAAAAGGCGACCGTACAGGAACTGGAACTTTAAGTGTTTTTGGTTACCAAATGCGTTTTGATTTAAGCGAAGGTTTCCCAATGGTAACCACTAAAAAACTACATTTAAAATCGATTATTTACGAATTATTGTGGTTTTTAAACGGTGACACGAATATCAAATATTTACAAGAAAATGGAGTGAAAATTTGGGACGAATGGGCGGATGAAAAGGGCGATTTAGGTCCAGTTTATGGACACCAATGGCGCAATTGGAACAGCGAAGAAATTGACCAAATTACCGAATTAATTGAAACGCTAAAAACCAATCCAAACAGCAGAAGAATGTTGGTTTCTGCTTGGAATCCTAGTGTTTTACCTAACACTTCGGTTTCGTTTGCAGAAAATGTTGCGAATGGAAAAGCTGCTTTGCCTCCATGTCATGCGTTTTTTCAATTTTATGTAGCAGATGGAAAATTAAGTTGCCAGTTGTACCAACGCAGTGCTGATATTTTCTTAGGCGTTCCATTTAATATTGCGTCTTATGCTTTGTTTACGATGATGATTGCACAAGTTTGCAATTTACAAGTAGGCGAATTCATCCACACCTTTGGTGATGCACATATTTACAACAACCATATGGAGCAGTTAGAATTACAACTATCTCGTGAGTGCCGCCCTTTACCAACGATGAAATTAAATCCTGAAATTAAAAATATCTTTGATTTCAAGTTTGAGGATTTTACGTTGGAAGGATATGACCCGCATCCGCATATTAAGGGTGTTGTGGCGGTTTAAAATTTAAGTTATGAAAAAGATTTTATTCACATTATTAATCGCATTTAACTTTTTCTACACATTTGCTCAAGACACATCTACAACATCAAAAGAAGAAAAAAAAGAATTTTCTTTTATAGAATTAGATGACACTCCTATCTTTCCAGGTTGTGAAGATGTTGACTGCCGTGTGAGAATAGATTGTTTTCAAAATAAAATGGCGGAACATTTAATCAAAAACCAAAGATATCCAAAACAAGCAGCTAGAAAAAAAATTCAAGGTAGAATCCTTGTGCTTTTTATAATTAACACTAAAGGAGAAATTGAAAACATTCAAACTAAAGGCCCTGAAGGATGTGAATTGTTAGAAAAAGAATCATACAGAGTAGTTAGCCTATTACCAAAAATGAAACCCGCAATACAAAATGGAAAACCAGTAAAAGTAAAATATTTACAACCTTTCAATTTTTATCTAAAATAACATGAAAAAAACTTTAATTCTTATTTTCATATTTTCGCAACTCTTATCTTTTGGTCAAGAAAAAGAGATCACAGAAACCTCAGAAGAAAAAAAACCTATTACAGTATCAGAATCTGCACCAATATTTCATGGATGTGATGAAATAGATCAAAGTAATTCTGTAAACTGCTTCAAGCAAAAAATGGCAGAACATGTAATTAAAAACATGAGATACCCTACGGTAGCTAAACAAAAAAAAATACAAGGTAGAATTCTTGTTACTTTTTTAATAAACTATGAAGGTGTGGTTGAAAATATTGTTGCAAAAAGTCCAGAAGATTGTATAGATTGCGAAATACTAGAAAAAGAAGCTATTAGGATTATAAGCTTACTACCAAAATTTAAACCTGGAATGCAAAAAGGAAAACCAGTTAAAGTAAAATATGCCCAACCCATAACTTTTAAACTTTAAAATTTAGGTAGCATCCAAAATATCACTTTAGTATAGTTTAAAAATTAACATATAATTTCAAAACTATTAATACCATTACAAAATCAAAAAATCTAAACCCTCTCCGATTTGAATATTGGATTTTATAAACAATAATTATAAATGATGAAAAAAATAATTCTACTTTTCTTTATTAGTTTTTATGTAAACGCACAAGATTATACTAAACTATTCAATTCATTAGATAGCGTACAAAAAAGTCAAGCTTTCTCTCATTTGAGAAAAATTAAAAAATTAATCAATTATGAAATCATTAAACAAGATTTTAAAATAAAAGAAAAGGAATTCATTAAAGGTGTTTTATTCATTGACAATCAGGGTAAATTTAGTTTTATAATTACCGATGAGAAATCGAAAAAATATGATGAAATTATATCAAGAATAATTTCAAAACTCCCTCTTTCATATTGTTCAAATTATTATAACGAATATGTGTCGTTTCGTTTTAAATTAAATGAAATAAACAATTTAGAAGAATTTTACAATGATTTGATGGAAGAAAACAAAGAAGACAACAACAAAAATGATAAAACTTATTCAGAATTAAGCACTTTCCCAGCTTTTAAGAAAAATAAATTTATAGATAATAAAGACAAAGCAATAGAGGCATTTTATAATTCTATGAATAAACACATTAAAAACAATCTTAATTATCCTGAAAAAGCAATGAATGAAAACATACAAGGCAAAACCAATGTCACATTTCTGATTTCAAGTGAGGGGAATGTTGACGAAATTTATGCTTGTAAAGCACATCCAATACTACAACTAGAAGGAGTGAGATTAATTGAATTATTACCTAAATTAATTCCAGGCACTATCAATGGAAAAAAAATAGCTGTGTTTTATGACCAACCATTTAATTTTAAATTGCAATAACATGCTCACAATAATCGCAGCCGCATCTGAAAACAATGCTTTAGGAAAAGACAACCAATTGGTTTGGCATTTGCCAGATGATTTTAAGCGTTTTAAAAGTTTAACGTCGGGTCATTTTATTGTGATGGGAAGAAAAACATTTGAAAGTTTTCCAAAACCGTTACCTAATCGTACGCATATTATTATTACTAGACAACAGGACTATGAAATACCAGAAGGTTGTTTGGTAGCAAGTAGTTTACAACAAGCAATTGATTTATGTCCGAAAAATGAAGAAGTTTTCATCATTGGCGGGGGCGAAATCTATAATCAATCCATAGAAATTGCCGATAAAATCGATTTAACGCGTGTGCATACGACCATTGAAGCGGATACTTTTTTTCCAGAAATCGATACTGATAAGTGGGAATTAGTCTTTGAAGAATTCCATACTAAAGACGAAAAACACGATTACGATTTTACGTTTTTGACGTATGTTAAAAAATAATTTCAAGTTTTTCGGAACACAGATTTGACGGATTTCCACAGATTTTTTAAATTTCTTAAATCTGTGTTCCTAAAAAAATAAAATGTTTTATGAAATTGATTTTTGAAGTTGCTATTGAAATTGTATTTTGAAATTGATTTTTGAAGTTGCTATTGAAATTGTATTTTGCAATTGTATTTGATTTTTTATCAGTACTTTTGTGTTCCAAAATCAACAAAATGTCCAAAATTATAAAACCATACAAAGATTCAGAGTTAGGTAAAAAAGAACAAGTTGCTCAAATGTTTGACAACATTTCTGGCAACTATGATGGTCTTAATAAAGTAATTTCTTTTGGCACCGATGCAAAATGGAAGCAAAAAATCTTGAAAATGGTAACGGCAAGTCAGCCAAAATCTATTTTAGATATTGCAACAGGCACGGGTGATTTGGCTATTTTATTTGCAAAAACTTCTGCTACTGAAATCATTGGCTTAGATATTTCTCAAGGCATGTTAGACATTGGGAAGAAAAAAATTGAAGCGCAAAAATTAGACTCAAAAATTCAAATGGTTTTAGGCGATGGCGAAAACATTCCTTATCCTGATAATTATTTTGATGTTATTACCGTTGCTTATGGTGTTCGTAATTTTGAAAATCTTGAAAAAGGTTTATTGGAAATTTTAAGAACTTTAAAACCAGGCGGGCAATTTATCATATTAGAAACATCTGTACCAACTAAATTTCCATTCAAGCAAGGTTATGCTTTTCATTCAAGAGTAATTCTTCCTTTAGTAGGAAAATTGTTTTCAAAAGACCAATCTGCATATACTTATTTATCAAATTCTGCAAATGAATTTCCTTTTGGAGAAGTTTTGAACAATATTTTAAGAAAAATTGGGTTTATAGATGTACAACATCTACCTCAAACATTTGGAGTAGCTACTATTTATCTTGCATCTAAAAAATAATATGAAGAAGTTTCTGTTTTTATTACTTTTTTCACCACTCCTTTTTGCACAAGAAGGAATGTTTAGCAAAGACCCAATTATCAACAAAGAAAATTGGAATAAACAACGTATGCATTGGGGGTATTACCTTGGATTTAATAATTTAGACTTTAAATTTGATTATAAAACGGTTACCGAAGATATCGAAGTAGGAACTACAACTGGTTTTAATGTTGGTATAATTGGAAATCTTAGATTGGCAGAATATTTTGATTTACGCTTTGAACCTGGACTATTTATTACTCAAAGAAATTTAACCTATCCAAACATTGTAGACACGGGCGATCGTTTAAGAGAAGTAAAGTCAACTTATATTTTCTTTCCTGTATTATTGAAATATTCGGCTTTGCGAACTGGAAATGTTAGACCTTACTTATTAGGCGGTGTTTCAACAGCCTTAAATTTAGGAAGTAATTCAGATTCACCAGATGATAATCTTAATGATCGTTTTAGAACAACCAAATGGACTAATTTTTACGAAGTAGGATTTGGTATCGATTTATATCTTGAATATTTTATTTTTTCACCTTCAATTCGAGGTGTGTTTAGTATGAACGATGAATTAATTCGTGACAATGACCCTAATAGTCAATGGACAGGAAATATTCAAGAAATGAAAACTAGAGGGTTTTTTATTAATTTTTCGTTTCACTAATTTACTTAGTTTCGTTTAAATTCACTCAAAATAATAGCAGTAGCTGTTGCAACATTTAAACTTTCTGTAATTTGCAAATCACCAAATCTAGGAATTGCTATTCGATCAGTAACTAACTTTTCAACTGCTTCAGAAATTCCATTCGCTTCATTACCCATTACAATAATACCTTCTTTTGGAAGTGATTCTTGGTAAATGTTTTTTCCATCCATAAAAGTACCAAATACAGTTAATTTGGTTTTTACTAAAAAGTTTTCCAAATCCCCATAAACAACATTAACTCTACTGATAGAACCCATTGTAGCCTGCACTACTTTAGGATTATAAATATCAACCGTTTCATCTGAACAAAACAACGTTTCAATACCAAACCAATCACACAAACGTATAATAGTTCCTAAATTTCCTGGATCTCGAACATCGTCTAAAGCCAAAATTAAGCCACTTTCATTCATTTCTTTAGCCTTTGGAATTTTAAAAACAGCCAAACAAGAATTTGGTGTAGCTAACGCACTAATTTTTTTTAATTCAGCATCAGAAATGGCATGAACTTTGGTTTTTGAAACAGAAATAAAATCTTGCTTTGTAGTAAACAAATCTTGCAATTCGAAGTTAGATTGTAACAATTCTTGAACTACCTTTACGCCTTCGGCAAAGAAAAGTTGTTCTTGTTTTCTGTATTTTTTTTGTTGTAAGCTTGTAATTAACTTAATTTGGTTTTTACTAAGCATAAAAATTGTATTTTTGACTAACCTTTAAAAAGCGCTTTGAGAAATAATTTATCAAAAATAACATTATTATTTGTAATTGGTACAATAATTTATTCGTGTTCGTTAGTAAAGCGAGTACCCGAAAGTAAAAAATTATTGACCAAAAACGAGGTTTATGTTAATGACGAACTAAATAAGGAAGACCGAGTTAATAATTTAGTAGTTCAACAACCTAATACCAAGTTTTTAAATTATCCTTTTGGACTTACATTATACAATACCGCTAAACCAAATCCTGATTCTACCTACCAAGTTTGGTTGAACAAAAAACCTAACCGAATTAAAAGACTAAACCGATTTTTATCGCCTAAACAAGTAGAACGATTAGGGAAATCATTTTTTGTAAGTGGATTACACCGCTTTATGAAAGAAACAGGTGAAGCTCCCGTAATTATAGATGAAAGAAAAGCCCTAAAATCAAAAGATCGCCTTAGTGGCTATTATTATAACAATGGTTATATAAGAAATAACGTTTCCATGACTATTGACTCTGTTGGAAATAAAAGAGGAAAAGTAGTCTACAAAATAACAACTGGCAAACCTTACTTCATTGATTCGCTATATAAATTCATTGAAAGCCCTGTTATAGATAGTTTATATACACTTCAAGAAAGTAAATCTTTCATAAAAAAAGGAGATCAATACAACTTTAGTAATTTCGACAATGAACGCAAAAGAATAACACAATATTTAAGAAATAATGGTGTATATCATTTTCAAGAAAGCAACATTAAATACAATGCAATTTTTGATGATTCCACTCAAAAAATGAATATTGACTTAAAAATTGAAGACCGATACGTTAAAAATGGGGACGAATTGATAAAAAAACCATTTTCA
>JBILST010000168.1:0-5269 GCA_044371865.1 Flavobacterium sp. | reverse complement strand
TGATATTGCGCTTGAAAATCCTCAAAGTACTTAGTATTTTGAGGATTTTTTTATTTACTTTGCGAACTCAAAATTATTCAAACAAATGAAAAAGATATTTTTACTCGCTATTGCCGCTATTACATTATTTGCTTGTAACAAAAACGAAGGCGATGCCAATGCAAACCTTCATATTACAGGAGACATAAAAGGGTTAAGCCAAGGAAAATTATATTTACAAAGAATACAAGATTCAACTTTAGTTATTATTGATAGTATCACAATAAATGGAGATTCTAAATTTGAAAGTTATGTAAAATTGGAAAGTCCAGAGATGCTATATTTATTTTTAGACAGAGGACAAACCAATTCAATTGATAACAGCTTGCCATTCTTTGCTGAGCCAGGAAAAATTCAAATTGAAACTACTTTAAAACATTTTTTTGCAGATGCAAAAATTACGGGCTCAAAAAATCACGATTTATGGAAAAAGTTTGACAGCATTAACAGTAAATTTAGAGACCAAAATTTGGAGTTAATGGCTAAACGTTTAAAAAACGAATTAAAACCTAATACAACCACAACAGACAGCATTGAGAAGGCATATAAAAACCTATTGACAAGAAAATACCGCTATACTGCTCATTTTGCTACTACAAACGGAAATAAAGAAATCGCACCTTATTTAGCGCTTTCAGAAATCGCAAACATCAATATAACTTATTTAGATACCATTCAAAAAAGTATGACTCCTGAAGTGGCAAAATCGAAATACGGTAAAATGCTTACTAAATATATTAAGGATAGAAAAGCATTAATACCTCAACAATAATTGCATTAAAATACAAACTCACAAATTGAATTAAAAAAGGAGTAAAACACTAAAAAAGTTAGGACAGTTTTATCTTTTTTAATTCAATTACAGCTGCCATTAATGTGTTCTTAACAATTATAAATAAAAGTTTTATTTTTTCTTTATCGTCAGAATTTTCGCAGATACGCTCTAATTCTCTGACTTCATCATAAATTGAATTGATACCCATTCCTTCTATATTAGGCTTAATCTTATGAATTAATCTACTAATTTCTATAAAATTATTTACAGCAATACAATTTTCAATTTCATCGCAAACTTCCATGGTTTGTTCAATAAAAATATCTATCATTTTTTGAACAAAATCATTATCACCTCTACTTATGGCTATAATACTAGACAAATCATAATTTACTTTTTCAGTCTCTTTTTCTTCAATTATACCATTATTATGATTAATTACTTTAAAAATTGTTCTATACAAGACATCTTCATCAAATGGTTTGGTAATATAATCATTAATACCAACGAGCTTAAATTTCTCAATTTCAGTTTTAAAAGCATTTGCCGTTAATGCAATTATTGGTATTGTGCTTTTTAATTCATTTCTTATTATAGAAGTTGCTTCAATTCCATCCATTACAGGCATTTGCACATCCATAAGTATAATATCAAAAAGCTGTGTTTTTAAAATTTCTACAGCTTCTAAACCATTAACTGCTTCAACCACTTCGCATTTAAAGAATTTTAATGAATTTTGAGCTACAATTCTATTAAACTCATTATCCTCAACTAATAATACTTTTATATTTTCTAAAGAAAAATCTGAAGTATTAGATTGTTCACTAGTATTGTTGTTCATAGATCCTTTTTCTAAAGTCAATTTAATTTTTATAGTTGTTCCAATATTCTTTTCACTTTCAATACTAATTTCACCATTCATCAATTCCACCAATTCTTTGGTAATAGTCATTCCTAAACCAGTTCCGCCAAATTTACGTGTAGTATTTTTTTCTTCTTGAGAAAATTTAGTAAAAATAGTATTTAAATACGATTGATCCATACCAATACCTGTATCTATTATAGCTATTGATACTATTTGATTATTTTCAAATTCTTGAATTAAATCGCATTGTACAGTAATAGAGCCAATATTTGTAAACTTTAGGGAATTTCCTACTAAGTTAAATAAAATTTGTTCAATTCTAAAGGCATCTCCCTTTAGAACTTTAGGAATAGTAGGACTAAAAATTACATGCATAGCTAGTGCTTTTTCTTTAGCCTTTGCTTCCAAAATGCTTGTTACTTTTCTAATTGATTTTTCTAATTCGAAATCGATAGTTTCTAGCTCCATTTCTCCCGCTTCTATTTTAGAAATATCTAAAACGTTATTAATAATTGAAAGTAAATGTGAAGAAGCTAATGAACTGTTTTCTATATATTTTTTTTGCTCGTCAGAAAGTGGTTGTTTTTTTAATTCTCTTAAAAACCCAATAATTGCATTTAAAGGCGTTCTTATTTCATGACTCATTGTAGCCAAAAATATTTCTTTTGCTTTGGACGCTTCTAATGCTTTTTCTTTTTCTATTTCTAATTCAATCTCTAATTGTTTCTGTTCTGTGATATCTAAGTGAATACCAATAGTGCCTATTAATACTCCATTTTCATCATAGTTTGGAGCACCACTTATAGCCCACCATCTAGATTCACCTTTTTTATTTATAACCGGAATTTGATAAATATCTGATTTACCTTGACTTCTGAGTTCTTTTTTAGAATCAATAATTTTTTTATTTTCATCATCAACAAAAACACTCGTTGGATTTTTCCCTATAAGTTCATCTCTATCAAAACCAGAAATTTTGCAAAAGCTTTGATTAGCAAACTGAATCAAATCGTTACTATCAACCTCAATTAATCCCAAGTTCATATTGGCAATAATATTTCGGTATTTTTTTTCCTGATATTTTAACTGATTTTCTGCTTTTTTACGTTCAGAAATATCTTGAATAAAAGAACAAAAAAACAATTCTCCATTTTGTTTAATTGGAATAATTGCGATTTCAATAGTAAATTCAGTGCCGTCTTTTTTAGTAGCTGGCAATTCAAGTAACTTATTCAAAACAGGTCCTTCACCTGTTTCATTATAATGTTTCATTCCATCCAAATGACCACTTGTGTGTTGACTAGGGATGATGGTCTCTTGTAATGCTTTACCAAGAACCTCTTCTTTTTTCCATCCAAAAATATGCTCTGCTTGTCTATTCCAAAAGGTAATTATTCCATTTGAATCAATATTAATTATTGCATTTAATGCAGAGTTCATTATTAATCTATTGCGCTCTTCACTTTGTTCTAATAATATCTGAGACTTAATTCGGTAGGTTATATCAGTATACTTCCATAAATGCCCTTTGTATTCGTTATTAACATACAAAGGAATATAATCTCTCTCTAAAAACTTGCCGTTTTTCATTTCAAGATTTTCATTAGTAACAATATGTCTATCGAGAAGGATTTCGGAAATTCTAGATGGGAAATTCTCAGAGTTCTTAAACAAATCTTTAGCTTGTTCAGCAGAATTTGTACAATCTGCACCAATTAAATCGTCTGGCAAAACTGGAATCGCAAACAAATCGCAAAACAATTGATTGGTAAATAGAATTTTTTTATTTTCATCTTCAACCAAAATTCCAGATTGCAAGTTTGCTAAAAGCGTTTTCAGCAATTCAATATTATGTTTTAAATCTAATTCTATTTTATTTCTTTCTTCAACATTTGCAATCATTTGAGCAAAAAAGAGTAGTAAGTCTTTTTCTTTATTCGTGTAGTTATAATGATTTTTTACCGAATCAAACCCTACAAATCCTATACATTCATTTTTACCCATGATAGGTAAAACAAGCAAACTTTTAATATGTTGATCGGATAAAATTTGTTTCAATTCGCCTTCAGGCAAATCTTCAACCACAGGAATACTCATGGTTTCTCCTTTTGCATTAGAATCTACCCAATCTTTCATTACTTCAAATGGAATATTTTGTAAATTTTCTAGCTGGGGTTCTATACCATCATTACACCATTCAAATGTATTAGAAAAGGTTTGGTTATGATAGTCATACTCAAAAATATAAGCTCTATCTGCGGAAACAAAATGAGCTAATCGTTGTAATGTATGACTTTTGGTATCGTTTATTTTGTCTGCAGAAATATTAATATAATTAGTAGCAATTTCCATTAATAGTTGCTGCATTAATACCAATAAATTTATAGCAGTTTCGTTCTTTTTTTGCTTTTCAACTTGTTGATTTAAATATTTCGAAATAAAAAGCAAATCATCTGCATCATCATCAACATGAATGGCCGTATAATTTTCATCAATCAAATCTAAACTATCATATAGATTTGCAATAGATTGTTTTTTTAACTCATATTCAGACTTTAAACTATTATTAATAGTCTGATATTCTTTTTCACTTTCTTGAAAAGCATGATTCATTATTTCTTTATCCCTTTCAAAACAGAAATAAGAATCGTTAATAGCATTAATAAAATTTTTCAACAAAGGATTTTCTAAACAATCATCTGTTAAAAATTTTTTAATTTGTTTTTGGAGTAGCTTGTGTTGTTCCATAATTAATCCAATTCATCCAAACAAGTAATCGTCATAGTTTGATTGTGAAGTTCACAATTTGAAAATGGTTTTAATGGCGAAATTTCACCATAAGAATAAAACCCTGCTAATGAAGTTTTATTACCAAAAATTTCAGAAACCGCTTCAACTTCTTCCTCAATTCTATTGCTTAATATTATTTTTCTTCCCACACAACTAATCAACAAAGCTAATTTTGGCTCCATTGCAATCATACTTAAACAATTAGTTGCGGCATCACTTGCAGCATCAATTAATCGATCAAAATTAGCTTTCATGAATCTCACCTTACTACCTTCGGGAATATCACCCGCAAAAGTCATAGATTGCTTATTTTCATCAATTGAAAGAATAGTTCTTACGATTGCATCCTGTTTATCTGAAAGTTTTATTGCTAACGGGAATAATAATGCAGAGCCAGGAAGTTCATTTGCGTATTTTCCTAAATAGGTTTTATATAAGTCTAAAGCATTTTTATTATCTATTTCAAACAATTCGTTTCCACTCGCCTTAGTAACCTCACGTTCTAATCCAAAACTTTCCCATCCACCAAGAGAACCATGAGCAAGTGTTAGTTTTTCTCCATAAAAACCAATAGCTACAATATTTCCAGATTGTGGTAAATTATTTAAACCTACGTAAGTCTTATTAAAATCTGTTCCATCTCCAGCCATACCGCCTGTAATTAATACCCCTGCAGTATTTTTAGAATTCAACCCTTTTACTAATTCACTACCATTTACCAAGCCTCCATCGGAAAGAACAAAAATTAATTTTAAATTTTCCTTTGGCAACTGTTCAATTAGTTTTTGACCAGCTTCTAA
>JBILST010000166.1:0-5314 GCA_044371865.1 Flavobacterium sp. | reverse complement strand
AACTTAACATCATCCCAACATAAGGGGGTAAATGTGTTAATGTTTTAAAAATAGGAACAAAAACAATAGCACCCAAACCTAACCATAACATAGTTTTACTACTTAGTAAACTTTCGCTTTCGTGATGTTCTTTATCATTTATTTCAATATTACCTTTAAATATTTTCATTCTAGAAGCTAAAAAATAAGGCAAAACAAAACAAATTAAAGCAGGAATAATTATATATTCTGACAAACCGCCGGCAGAAACTTTTTTAGCAATCCATAACATTGTTGTAGTAACATCACCAATTGGAGACCAAGCTCCTCCGGCATTAGTAGCAATTACAATCAAAGAAGCATACCAAATTCGTTCTTCTCTATTGTGAATTAATTTTCTTAATAATGAAATCAACACAATAGTTGCGGTAAGGTTATCGATAACGGCTGATAATATAAATCCAACAATACCTGTAATCCATAAAAGCCTGATTTTACTTTTGGTTTTAACCATGTCTTTTAAAACATCAAATCCCCTATGTAAATCAATCAACTCAACAATTGTCATTGCTCCAATAAGGAAAATCAAAATTTCAGCCACTTTACCTATATGATGTAAAAGCAACCCTTCAAAACCATGCTCTTGTTGGTGAACATCACCAGAATCAATATTAAAAACTGTTCCATTTCCATCTACCACAGAAAACCATCCTTGATGAAATCCGACAGATACTAAAGCCCACATTAACGCAGCCATTAATAAAGCCGGAACTGTTTTATCTAACTTTAAAGGGTGCTCTAGAGTAATAGACAGATAACCAATAACAAACAGAAGTATTAATATTGATTCCATGATTAAGTATTATTAAACAAGTTGTTTTAAAGCAATCTCGAAAGCTGTAGCACTAATGTTCTTTTTATCTGAATTCAACGCATGCGCTTTTTGAATTGCATTTTTGATTCGTTCTGAAGTATCTGCAAAAATAGCTTCATCTGTCATTTGTACTTTTTTCTCCATAAAATAAGCAAAAACTCTTGCCATTCCACAGTTTGCAATAAAGTCAGGAATTAAACTTACTTTTTTATCCGTTTCTTCCATAATTGGTCCAAAGAAAATTTCTTTATCTGCAAACGGAACATTAGCCCCACTTGAAATAACTTCTAATCCAGAAGCAATCATACTATCAACTTGATCTTTAGTAACCAATCTTGATGCAGCACAAGGAGCAAAAACTTGAGCGCCCATTGACCAAATCTTTTCATTGATTTCAGCAAAAGGAATCATATTTTCTGCAACTAATTTATTTCCGTCTTTATTTAAGAACAATCTTTTGATTTCTTCAAATGAATATCCGTTTTCATTGATAATTCCTCCATCTCTATCAATAATCCCAACTACTTTAGCACCCATTTGAGCTAAATAAAAAGCAGCCGCAGAACCTACATTTCCAAATCCTTGAACAATTGCTGTTTTTCCAACAATACTTCCTCCGTAAATATCATAATAATGACGAGCTGCTTCAGCAACACCATAACCGGTAATCATATCAGCAACCGTATATTTTCTATTTACATCTGGAGAAAAATTAGGATTTTCAATCACTTTTATAACTCCTTGACGTAATTGTCCTATTCTGTTAATTTTATCAGCCTCTGTAGGTCTAAAATGCCCATTAAAAACACCTTCTTGTGGATGCCATACCCCACAATCTTCAGTCATTGGAATTACTTCATGAATTTCATCAACATTTAAATCACCACCTGTTCCGTAGTAATTTTTTAATAACGGAGAAACCGCTTTATACCATCTCTCTAAAACTCCTTTTTTTCTTGGGTCATTTGGGTCAAAGTTAATTCCCGATTTAGCACCACCAATTGCTGGTCCAGATACAGAAAATTTAACTTCCATAGTTTTTGCTAACGAAAGTACCTCATTCATATCCAATCCTTTACGCATACGTGTTCCACCTCCGGCAGCTCCTCCTCTTAATGAATTAATCACTGTCCATCCTTCAGCTTCTGTTTCCGGATCTTTCCAATTAAATACTATTTCTGGTTCTTTGTTTTCAAATTTTTGTAATAAATCTTTCATTGTGTTGGTTAAATTTTAAGGTTTTACAAATATACATATTCTGTATTTAGCTTAGAAGCCAAAAGCGGTTTTTTTATTTACAATAATTCATTATAAATTGTTCCTGAAGAATGATTTACCTTAGCTCCTGTAACCGAAGAAAGCACATTAACTTCATCTCTTAATTTCAAAACCCCCAAAAGTGCAAAAATAAGAGCCTCTTTAAATTGAATTGTCTTGTCATCAGGAATAACAACATTAGTCACAGGTAAATATTGACGTAATCGCTCAATTAAGAATTGGTTATAGACACCTCCACCAGTAACAAATAACTTTGCATGGGATTTCAAACAAACCGCAGCTATTTGAATAACAATATGTTCTACGAAAGTGCGTAATTTATCATTGGTAGGAATTGAAAAAGAATGCATCAAAGGAAAAATAGTATGATTAACAAATTCCATCCCTAAAGACTTTGGATAAGCTGCCTTATAAAAATCTATTTGATTCAATAAATTTAATAAATCCTCATTAATATTTCCCGATTTAGCCAAATTTCCAGCATCGTCATAAGGAAACCCAAGTTCATTAGCGTAGTAATTTAAAACAGTATTCACGGGAGAAATGTCAAAAGCAATTCGTTTACCATTCTCATTAAAAGAAATATTCGAAAACCCTCCTAAATTCAGACAATAATCATACTCTGAAAATAATATTTCATCTCCAATAGGAACTAATGGCGCACCTTGCCCTCCTAATTGTACGTCTTGCACCCTAAAATCGCACACTATTTTATATTTTAACAACTCTCCCAGCAATGGAAGATTTCCTATTTGAAGGGTAAATCCATTTTGAGGTTGATGTAAAATTGTGTGCCCATGGCTACAAATTGCATCAATTTCCGACAAATCATGTTTGTTAATAAAATCGGAAATAATTGAGGCTAATAATTTGGTATAATCTAGGTTTAATTGATCTAATTCAGTTTCAGAATAGTGAATGGCATTATTAAGCTTATTTTTCCATTTTTCTGAATAAGAAATGGTTTCAGATTGACAAATTTTAAAAGTCCAACGTTCTGAAATATTGAATTTTATGCAAGCTAAATCTACTCCATCTAACGATGTGCCCGACATAACCCCTATAACGTTGTAGTATTCTTTAAACATGGGTTAAAATTACAAATTGTTATTGAAAATTTCCTAATAATTAATTACATTTGAATTCATTAATTAAAAAATAATCAAACATTACATCTAAAAAATATGGATTTTAAATTAACCGAAGAGCAAATTATGATTCAGCAAGCTGCACGCGATTTTGCTCAAACTGAATTATTACCTGGAGTTATTGAAAGAGATGAACATTCAAAATTTCCAACCGAACAAGTAAAAATGATGGGAGACCTTGGATTCCTGGGAATGATGGTCGATCCAAAATATGGAGGAGCTGGTTTAGACAGTGTTTCTTATGTTTTAGCCATGGAAGAAATTGCTAAAGTAGATGCTTCAGCAGCAGTTATCATGTCTGTAAACAACTCTTTAGTTTGTGCTGGTTTAGAAAAATACGGATCAGAAGAACAAAAAATAAAATACTTAACTCCGTTAGCAAAAGGTGAAGTAATTGGAGCTTTTTGTTTATCAGAACCAGAAGCAGGATCAGACGCTACTTCACAAA
The DNA here is from genome assembly GCA_044371865.1 of Flavobacterium sp. Lineage (GTDB taxonomy): Bacteria > Bacteroidota > Bacteroidia > Flavobacteriales > Flavobacteriaceae > Flavobacterium. The sequence goes on along the minus strand of JBILST010000166.1, from coordinate 1,587 downwards.
GAACAACTGCTATTGATATGGGTGACCATTATTTAGTAAACGGAACTAAAAACTGGATTACAAATGGTGGAACTGCTTCTACTTATTTAGTAATTGCTCAGACTGACGCTTCAAAAGGACACAAAGGAATCAACGTTTTGATTGTTGAAAAAGGAATGCCTGGTTTTGAAGTAGGTCCAAAAGAAAAGAAAATGGGAATTCGCGGTTCTGATACACATACCTTATTATTTAATGATGTAAAAGTTCCAAAAGAAAATAGAATTGGTGCAGACGGATTTGGTTTCGCTTTCGCGATGTCAACATTAAACGGAGGAAGAATTGGAATTGCATCTCAAGCTTTAGGTATTGCGCAAGGAGCTTATGAATTAGCATTGAAATATTCTCAAGAGCGTGTAGCTTTTGGAAAACCAATTTTTAACCACCAAGCAATTGCATTCAAATTAGCTGATATGCATGTAAAAATTACATGTGCTAGATTGTTAATTCACAAAGCAGCAACTGAAAAAGATAATGGTGAAGACATTGCACATTCTGGTGCTATGGCTAAACTGTACGCTTCTGAAATCGCATTAGAAGTAGCAAACGAAGCTGTTCAAATTCACGGTGGAAATGGTTACGTAAGCGAATACCACGTAGAAAGAATGATGCGTGATTCTAAAATCACACAGATTTACGAAGGTACTTCAGAAATTCAAAGAATTGTAATTTCAAGAGGTTTAGTAAAATAATCTAAATACATAATTTACAAAAGGAGTTCAGCAATCAAGTTGAACTCCTTTTTTTATTACCTTTAAAATAAAAAAATGTTATTTGAAAATTGGAAAGAAAATTTAGAACCACTAATTGAAAAATATAAAGGAAGAAAACATCCTTTACACTACAACAACACTTATCAATTACTAATAATGGTTATTTTGTCTGCTCAAGATTCGGATGCCAATACTAATAATATCACAATTCCCTTTTTTGAAAAATACCCTAATCTTGAGAGCATCTCAAATTCAAGTATTGAAGAAATCACACCATATTTTACGAAAATTAAAAATTATCCCACAAAGACAAATTGGATAATTGAATTAGCAAAATTATTAAAAACTGAAAGTAATATTCCAACGAAGTTAACAGATTTAATAGCTTTAAAAGGCATTGGAAGAAAGTCTGCAAATGTAATATTAAGAGAAACCTATCAAAAAGCAGAAGGAATTATTGTCGATTTGCACGTAATTCGAGTTGTACCAAGAATTGGTCTAACACCAAAATATGAAGATGGAAATAAAATCGAAAAACTATTAACACAACAGCTTCCCTATGAAATTTGGAGCGAAATAGGAATGGCTTTCTCCTTTTTAGGAAGAGAAATTTGTAGACCAACTAATCCAAAATGTGATGATTGTCCAATAAATAAACATTGCAACTATTTTAAAAATTTAAACCAATAAAAACCACCCTATTGAGTTGTTTTTGTTATAGTTATAGTCTCGCAGAGACGCTATATTGATAACAAAAAAGCCTGTCTAGTTATAGCTTTTCAAAAGAAATGCGGCGACATACTCTCCCATCACGCCTAGGCGGACAGTACCATCTGCG
>JBILST010000163.1:0-5334 GCA_044371865.1 Flavobacterium sp. | reverse complement strand
TGTGAATTAATTATGTACATGTAATAAATAGATAAAATTATGAAAAAAGCATTTTTTTTACTGGTTTTCGTTTTAACATACTCACTTTATTCACAAGTAGGTATTGAAACAACATCTCTTCATGCAGATGCAATTTTAGATTTCCCTACAGGTCAAAACAAAGGAATTATTCTTCCTATGGTTGAATCATTGCCTACAGGTTCAGGAGCAACAAATGGTACTTTTCTAATTGATAGAACAGACGGAAGAGTTAAAGTCAAACAAAATGGGGTTTGGCTTAATCTTACTCGAACAGCTAATTTAACATCAGCAACTTATGATTTTAATTCAAGTGCAGATACTGCAGATGGTGTTATAATTGGGGCTACTTCATCAGTTGCTTCAGGGGTATTGGTATTAGAATCTACAAATAAGGCCTTAATGCTTCCAAGAGTAGTATCTCCGCATTTAAATATAAAAAGCCCATATCCAGGTTTAATTTGTTACGATACTGTAAAAAATGCAATTGCAATTTTTAATGGTGAATCTTGGTATTATTGGAACTAACTAAAAAACAACAATTATGAAAAATATTACTATTCTTTTACTGTTGATTTGTATTAATAACAGCATGTTAGCTCAAACATTTTCTAATACCACAGTTGCTGCTTGTAATACATGGGACTCTGGTAATACATATACTGGATTTCAAAGAACAATACCAGTTAGTGGATTAAGTAATCCTCTTTCGAGCAGTGGTAAAGTATTAAAACAAGTAAATCTTCAATTGGGTTCTCCAGCTTGTTTAGGGAATTTATCTACTTATTATGCTCGTTTAATTTCTCCAAGTGGGACAATAATACAATTATTTGGTCCTTTTACTTCAACTTCAACCTCACAATGGTTAAATATTAAATTCAGAGATGATTCAAGTTTAGAGCGCATTAACGATTATCCGATAGGCGTTAAACAAAATTATTGGCCATTTAGTATAGGTTATTATAGAGTTGAAACAGCAAATTCATTTGCTAGTATAAATGGTGAAAATCCAAATGGAAACTGGATACTACAAATTGCTGAAGCAACTAGTTCAGAAGTAGCTTTTGAAAAAGTTGAATTGATTTTTGAAACATCAACTCCAGTTAATGATGTGACAGGTAGTACTTTAAATAATAGTTGTGCAAATCCAACTTGTTTAGATACTAAAAAAGTTATTCGAGGAACTAATAATGGATATTCAGCAACTGATCCCAATTATCCTGGAAATACTGTAGGGACTTGCAGTTGGAATGGAGCAAATAATAACAGTGGATGGTATTCCTTTATTGCTTCAACTACAAACTCTTATATAACAGTTAGTGGAATGTTAAACACTTCTGGATCAACAAGTAGTGATATGCAACCAATAATCGTTTCTAGGTCAGGTGGTGATTGCAGTAGCGGAACATTTTCTGTTCCAACAGGTGGCTGTCCTAAAGATCAACCAACTAATAATATTTCATATTTAACTCCAAATGGAGGTGTAAGCGCAGTGAATAATATTTATTCTAACGGTATAACTGCAAATGCAGAATTTAATTTAACGGGGTTAACTATTGGTAATATATATTATTTGTATATAGATGGAAACGGTAATGCGGCATCTTCTTTTTATATTGAAATTAATAACGCGATGGATTGTTGTTCCCCAATTGCTCCGAATTTAGTAGCAGCAGATACACAAACAAATTTTGGAATTGGAACACATACTACTTTGAAAACAGGTTTTCCTAATAACATTCCTTCTGGATTTATAGCTTTTGATACAAAAAATAAGGGTTTGGTTATACCACGCATGACAACCGCTAATAGACCAGTAGGGAGTGCAGGTATGTTAATTTATAATACAGATTTAAATTGTATACAATTTCATAATGGAACAACTTGGAAATGTATTGAACCAGAATGTTCAAGTTATTAAATAGAAATAGAGAAGAAAAGATAAAATTAGTTTATGGCGTTAGTTTTTTATCTGAAGTAATTTAATTCATTTTAAGATTAAATTATTAGTAAAAGGATAGCTTTTAGCTATCCTTTTTTATAAAATGTATTTCAGCTTTTAAAGAGATTTGTTTTTTGCTTATCGGATGCTCAAAAGTCAAACTTTCCGCGTGCAAATGCAAACGATTTGCTTTAGAGCCATATAAATCATCACCCACAATTGGAGTATTTAAACCTAATTCGTGAGAAGCATGAACACGTAATTGATGGGTTCTTCCTGTAATGGGGTAGAAGTAAACTAATGTTTGGTTGTTTCTAATTTCGATTTTTTCCCATTTAGTTTGTGCGGTTTTTCCGTGTTCATAACAAACTAATTGTCGTGGTCTATCGTCTAAATCTACTCGAAGCGGTAAATCAATAATGCCTTCGTTTTCTTCTAAAATTCCATCTAATAAAGCTATATAGCGTTTTTTTATAGTTCTTTTAATGAATTGACTTTGCAATTTTACATACGTTTCTTCATCTTTAGCAATTAACATTAAACCCGAAGTTGACATGTCTAAACGATGTACAATCAGCGGTCCGGTTGCGTTTGGATATAATTCTTTGACTCTTTGATACACTGAATCTGATATGATTTTCCCTGGAACGGATAAAAATTCAGCAGGTTTGTTTATTACGGCTAAAAATTCATCTTCAAAAACTATTTCAATATCTTTTCCTTCCGCTGGATTTTCCTGAAACGGATTGGCTTCCATATCGAAACCATGTAACATGTGCGATAATAAAATGGGTTCACATTTACTTTTACAAGCCGGATAAAATTGTTTGTGTTTTCTAATTTCTGATTTTGGCGATTGTCCCCACCAAAATTCAGCCATTGCAATTGGTTTTAAATTATGTTCAAAAGCGTAATGCAATAACTTTGGGGCAGCACATTCTCCAGCTCCAGCAGGTGGATTATTGTTGAAAATTTCACCAATACTTTTTCGTTCGCCAAATTGGTTTAAAAACGAATATTCAGCAAATAATTTTTGTTGTAAAGCACCCGATTTTAAACGACGTTCTTCTTTTAATTGATTGATTTCATCTAAAAGTAAATTGACTTCATTTTGGGCCTTTTCGATTTGAAAATTCCAATATTTGGTCATTTTTTTGAGTAAAATACTTTCTTTTTTGCTTTCTTCGGAAAGTTCTAATTCTAATTGTTCAATTTCAGATAAAGATAAATTGGTGAATGAAATTCGTTTTTCATCGCGTTCAACTTTCAATTTTTTGATTTTATCTTTCTGATTTTGAATGTCAGTAACTGCTTCGTTTTTTGTGTTTTCTAATTGACTTTTTTTACTTTGAAGTTCTTCTGAATTTTCTAAAATCTCAATTTGACGATTGATTGCATTTAAAACTTCTTCTTCTTTTCTAAAAAAACCATCTTCTTGCAACATATCAAAAATCGTTGGAACAAAATAGGAATGATGATTCACACCCGCTAATTTTCCAGAAAAAGCCCATAAATAGCCTAATTCTTCAACTTGATTTTGACAAACTAAAACCCCAAACATTTTTCCAATCACTAAACCTTCTTGATTTTCTTGTAAACCGAAATTGTGTTCAAAATCACATTGTGTTTCTAAATATGCTTGTAATTCAGTTGAAGCAATGACGCTCAACTCATGCGGTTCGTAATAAAATGGAAACGTAAATTTTTCGGGTAATGAAATACCTGAAATAGTAGTTTTGAAGGGTTGGAAGATTGATTTTGACATGATGCAAAGATAAAGTAATTGAAATAATATTTATCTTTGTGTAAATCAGTTTACTTATGAATATTGAAACGCACAGAAAAAGCATCATTCACAGGATTTTAGATGTCCAAAATGAAGCAGTTTTAGATAAAATTGACCAACTTTTAAATCAAGAAGGTTATGTTTATGATGTTTCAGGAAAGTTGTTATCTGTTTCAGATTATAAGCAAGAAATAGAGGATATTCTTAAAGTTTCAGAAGAAAATGATGTGTATAATTCCGAAGCAATAAGAAATAAGATTTTTAAGAAATGAAATCTGTTGTTTGGTCAAAAGCTTCGTTAGATTCTCTAGAAACCATTTATAATTTTATTTTCGAAAATAGTCCTCAAAACGCAGAAATGGTAGTTGATGCTTTGTTAAATTTAGGAGACGATTTAGCAAAGTTTCCAGAAAGAAATCCTAGAGAACCTTTATATAATGACGAATCCATTCGCTATTTTCCAAAATGGAATTTTAAAATTGTATATCGTATAGAAGAAAATAGAATTTTGATTATCAATATTTATTCGACTAATATGAATTGGTAATGATATAATTAATAATTAAGCTTATACTTTAATTTTTAATAATTATTTTTTCAACTATATATTTTTCAATAAACTCTTTGTCTGTTTTATTCCTTAAAATTAAAAGTTCATTATTTTTATGCGTTTTGTAATTCATTAAAAATTTAGTATTTCCACTTCTTTTTAATTCTGTGTATTCAAATTTACTTGAATCAAACTTATTGGTGATTAAATTAATATTTTGAGTCTTGTTAATTATTTTTTTTACTTTAATCATTTCACCACTTTCTATATTAATCTGAATTTCAGTATAAAATATCCAAGAAGCAAAACGGAAAAAAATATAAGGAATTATTGTAAAAACAAAAATCAAAATTGCAATTATTAATTTTAGTCGATTAAACATATAAAAAGCCATTAGCCCGAAAAAAGTGGTTATAGACCAAAGCATTAATTCTTTCCATTTTAAAGGTATTCTATCGCTTAGAACATAAATATTTCCCTTTTTATGAATTCTGAAATAATCTTCTTTAATTTCCATATCTGAATAATTAACTACACCTGAATCACTCCTAAATTAAACTGTTTTTCAATAGGAGCGTGGTTAGCTGCTTCAATTCCCATTGAAATCCAATTTCTGGTTTCTAATGGATCAATAATGGCGTCTGTCCATAAGCGAGAAGCTGCATAGTAAGGCGAAACTTGTTCGTCGTAACGTGCTTTGATTTTGTCGAATAATTCTTTTTCTTTTACTTCATCAATAACTTCGCCTTTTGCTTTTAAAGAAGAAGCTTCAATTTGTGCTAAAACTTTTGCTGCTTGCGTTCCGCCCATAACTGCTAATTCTGCACTTGGCCAAGCGAAAATCAATCTTGGATCGTAAGCTTTTCCACACATCGCATAATTTCCAGCTCCGTATGAATTTCCTACAATAACAGTAAATTTAGGAACAACTGTATTCGCCATTGCGTTTACCATTTTAGCGCCGTCTTTGATGATTCCGCCATGTTCTGATTTGGAACCAACCATAAATCCAGTAACATCTTGCACAAATACTAATGG
>JBILST010000213.1:0-4109 GCA_044371865.1 Flavobacterium sp. | reverse complement strand
TGCTAATTTTATAAATTTGATCATTCCATATTTTACACTTGTCAAAATCATTTTCCAACTCTATTTTTTTTCCAATTTTTTCAATAGATAATGTATCGTTAACATCATTAGAAATCAAATCTTGCCCATAACAATTTATAGAAACAAATAAAATACCAAACAAAAGTAATTTTAGTTTCATCTAAACACTAATTTTATTAATAAACTCATCAAAACCATTTTTCTTTTCGCGCGCAACAGGAATTACTTTGTTATTTTCTACAACCAAAGTAGCACCATCTTTTTTACTGTATTTAGAAATTTTATGAATATTTACTAAGAACGAACGATGTACTCTGTAAAATCGATTGTCATTTTGTAATAACTCATCAAACTCTTTAATTTTTTTGCAAACCAAATATTTTTCTTTGATGGTAATCACATTAGTATAAGAACCGTCTGCTTCGAAATAAAGTAAATCTTCAATTTTTAAAAATTGTAAACCATCAGATAAAGGTAAACCTATTTTTTGTAGTTGTTGTACCGATAAATTTTCTTTTAAAGCGGATACTTGTTCTATTATTTTGTTTTGACCACGAGTTTTTATTGCTTTTTCAATTGCCAATTGAACCTTGCTCACACTAATAGGTTTTAAAATATAATCAATAGCAGAAACCTCAAAAGCTTTCAAAGCATATTCTGAATATGCGGTACAAAAAATAGTTTCAAAAGGTGGAATATTAAAATAATCAAACAGCGCAAACCCATTTTCGTTTGGCATTTCAATGTCTAAAAAAACAATGTCAGGTTGTTGTTTGTTTATAAGTTTAACGGCTTCGTTTACACTTGATACTTCATCTATTTGCATTACACCTCTGCAATATTCAGTTATAATGTTTCTTAGTATAGATCTTGCCTTTGGTTCGTCGTCTATGATTAGTATTTTCATAATGTATGTTTTTTCAAATTTAAGAATTTTTTTTTCAGACGAAAGTAGTTGTAATTTACTGTTTGTGAAGTAAAATCAACCGCTCATGAAATATATTTCAAAAAAAGAGATATTAAAGTTTCTAAAAATGAAATTTATACTAATGCCATTTATGAAATGAAAATGACCGTTTGTAAAGTATGGATTCTTTGATTTTTACATTGAGTATACTTTTGTACTATAACTTAAAATTTAAAAAAAATGAAAAAATTATTACATTTAACATTGTTGCTTACAGCAACATTTTGTTTTGGGCAAGCACCAACGGTTAACCTACCTTTTTTAAATTCAGCAACATATAATCAGCTTGATATTCGATTGCAAATTAATCCAAATTTTGGTGTCATAAATGAACTAACAGTTATTTACTCTACTGAAAGTTTATTTGGACCACAATTTACTCACGAAATATCATATCCAATCACCAGCATTAGTGGTGGTAGTTTGGTAAACATTAATAGTTTGGTTATTACTTGCTTGGACGAGGCAACCAATTATTATGTAAAAGTAAGAGCAACTAACACTTTAGGAGCATCCACAACGTCTGTTGCTTCGCAGTTTGCTACAACAGCAGGCGCAGGACCGACTGGTGCAGGATTGCCGGAAGTGGGTTCGTTATCTATGTCAAACATAACATCAAATTCTGCATCAGTGAATTTACAAATTCTTGTTCCAAATCTTGCAACTACATCTGTAAATGTTCAATATGCAACTAGTGTGCCATTCAACAATAATCCAACTACTGTAACCACACAAGACGTTGTTACTACAAGTGCAAATAGAATCATTAATCTAACAGGTTTACAAGGTGGTACAACTTACTACGTTAGAGTACTATTATCTAACGCTATTGGATGTACCAGATCTACAGTATACCAATTTACAACAAATGCTGCCACAACGTTGTTATATCATTTCGATTTTGACAATAGATTAACTTCATCTCCATCCTCACCTAATACTGGACAATTTAGCTCTATCGATGGTACACACAGTTTTGTTAACAACGGACAAGGAAACCCATCTGGTTCTTTATTTGTGAATTGTTCTGGTTCTAATATAGACTCAAATAAATATACAGCTAACCTTTCAGCTCTTCCAGTTGGAAATACCTCTAGATCAATAGTAATGCGCGTTAACTTTATAAATTATGGTCCGTCACCTTTTAATTTGAGGCACTTTGTTGTAAGTTGGGGCACAGGAACATCGAACCAATCATATGGTTTAGAAAAAATTCAAACGCAAGGGCAAAGTGCCGTTTGGGGAAATAACATAGGTATTGCAGATGGCACATCAGTTCCTACACAAAACAATTGGGTTACATATGCTGTAACATATGATTCTAGTACGGGAATAGTGAAATATTATATAAATGGGGGTCTTCGTACACCAGCAAATTTAACACACACAAGTTTAAATACAGTTGGAACAAATATTGTTTTAGGTTCATCTTTAGCTGCAAGCTTTGGTGATTCAAATTTTAACATTGATGACTTAAAAATATACTCAGGTGCTTTATCAGATTCACAAATATCAACCTTGTCCAATGAAGAGTTCAATGTTAATAATCTAAAATTATCTATGTATCCAAACCCAGCAACAAATTTGTTGAATATTGATATTGAAAATGAGCTAGAGTTAGTAGAAATTTATTCATTACAAGGACAAAAAGTATTGAGTGGTTTTGATAAACAAATAGACATTTCAGGTTTATCTTCTGGAATGTATATGGTGCGTGTGCAAGATGTTGACGGCGGAGTAGGTACTCAAAAAATTATTAAAAACTAAAAATCAAGTCATTAACTTAAAATTATAACATCATGAAAAAATTAATTCTATTAACTCTTATTACATTTTTATCTTTATCATGTTCAAATGACGATGACAGTCAGTCAGTATCAATTGTTAGCGATTGGTCTATTGAAAAAATTGGCAATATGAATTCTTCTAACGAAGTTACTTCAGAAGAGGATTGGTCGCACGATTGTTCGGCTAATAAAGACCATATGATTTTAAATTCATCTGAAAATTTCACATTTAATTATTTTAGTTCGCTTTGTGAATCTACATTTTTTAATCAAGAAGAAGGTGAGTATTCATTTGATGAAGCAAATGATAGATTAACAATTTCAGGTGGAACAGAATGGGATGCAACTTATGATGTGATTTCTCTTACACAAACTGAATTAATTTTAAAATTATCAGCTGATGAATTGAGAAATGCTAGATTGCCTCGTTATAATTATTATAAATTTTCAAGAAGAAATTAATTAACTAATAATGAAAAAAATAGTCACCCAATTTCGATTAGAATTGGTTTTATTTTTAGTGTATTTATTTTTGTTTACCTTAGGGTATGTGATTTTTACATAAAAAAAGAGGGAATTTTTCCCTCTTTTACATTTTATATACAATCGCATTAATATTCATTCCCGCGCCAACAGATGCAAAAATGATTACGTCGCCTTTGTTAAGAGTTTGACTTTCTAATTCATTATTTACAATTAAATCGTATAAGGTTGGAACGGTTGCTACACTTGAATTGCCTAATTTGTGAATACTCATTGGCATAATTCCTGTTGGAGTTTCCATCTTATATAATTTGTAAAAACGATTGATGATGGCTTCATCCATTTTTTCATTTGCTTGATGAATTAAAATTTTCTTTACATCTGTAATAGCAGTGCCACTCTTGTCTAAACAAGCAGCCATGGCTTTTGGAACATTAGATAAAGCAAATTCATAAATTTTTCTTCCATACATTTTGATGTAGCGAATATTTGGATCTTCTTCTTTGTTGAAAGAGTTACCAAAATATAAAAATTTAGCTTCATCAAAAGAAAAAGTAGCTGATTCATGAGCTAGAATTCCACCTTCTTTTTCATTTGCTTCAATAATAGCTGCGCCAGCACCATCAGAATAAATCATACTGTCGCGATCGTGTTTGTCTACTACTCTTGATAAAGTTTCAGAGCCAATAACTAAACATTTAGAAGCCATTCCGGCTTTAATATAGGCTTGCGCTTGAATAACTCCTTCAATCCATCCTGGACAACCAAAAAGCAAGTCATAAGCTACGCATTTCGGATTTTTAATTTGCAATAAATATTTAACACGAGTAGCTAAACTTGGAACAGTGTCT
>JBILST010000038.1:0-13553 GCA_044371865.1 Flavobacterium sp. | reverse complement strand
GTCTGATTGAATGGTGTTGCTTTTAATGTCACCATAATTATGTGCAAATATAATATAGTCGAGTGTCTCAGGGTCAATCCCTGATTTTTCAATAGCCTTTTTTGCGGCAATAAATGCCATGTCAGAATTCACCATTTCATCAGACGCATAGCGTCGTTCTATAATTCCGGTAATTTCAACAAATTTCTCTGCAATAATATCATTTGTCATATTAAATGCAGTGCCGTCTTCATTTAAAAAATCATGTTGAGCAAAATCAGAATTAGTTACCTTTTTTGTTGGAATATAACTTCCTGAACCTGTTATTTTAATATTCATAATTGATATGTTATATCTAACGAAATTATTAATAAAATTGGTCAATACACGAAAAAAAAGGATTATTTTTTTAAAAATATGAAAACCAAACAAATTGGTCTTTTAAATTATTGAAATGCTAATTTTATACGATATTACTTCATTTTTCATAATAACTTTTTGAAATTTATAGAATTGTTTGTTAAGTTGCTATTCAGCAATTGGAATTAAGATTTTAGAAGCTAGTACACTTCTCGTTTTTAGAAATTAACTTATATTTGTTTTGATGAAAATTATAATTGCTTTATTTCTTTCTTGTTTTCTTTTTGCCCAACAACCTTCGCATTTATTAATTGGCGATGAAGAGTTAGCGGGTGTTAATATTTATAGTATTATTCAAGACGTTGATCAAACTATTGTTTTGGCTACTAATAACGGGCTTTTTCGTTATAATAGTTTAACTTTTGAAGCGTTAGATTCCCAACTTATTGGTGATCAATCCCTTTTTGGATTAGAGAAAAACAGTAAAGGCATTATTTATTGTTATAATTTGAGTGGGCAAATTTTTTATATCAAACGCAATAAATTATACCCCTTTTTTACTGTTCCTAAAGAATTAATTTCAAGTGTACTTCAAATCAAAATTGATACCGATGACCATGTTTTGATATATTGTAAAAAATTACTTCGAGTTTCTCCAGAAGGAAAGTTTAAAGTTTTATATACTTCTACAAATAATGAGCCATCTAGTTTGGCAAAATCTAAAAGCGGGAAAATATACTTTTATGATTCGCAAAATGTATTCGCAGTTGATGGTGAAAAAGTAACGTTTCAGTATAAAATTGCTTATGAAAATAATCATTTATTAAAACCTTACACCACCAATAGTGGGTCAATTAATTTCCATGTAAATACTTTAGCAAGAAGTTATAATGTTGTAGGAAATAAAATTAACGAAGTAATTTATAAAACACCAACAGATAAAACGGCTTTGTATAATTTTTTTGCTTCAGAATCAAAACCAATTGTTTGGTTTGCAAGTACAAAAAATGGTATTTATTCATTTGCTTTAAACGGTAAGCCACTTTTTAATAATCAACTTTTATTTAAAGATTATTTTATTTCGAGTTATTTAGAAGATAGTGAAGGTAATTTTTGGTTGACCACTTTTGGGAAAGGAATTATTTTTATTCCGAACTTAAATGTTATTGAATATACCAATAATAATTTATTAGATAAAGATGATTTATTAAGAATTACTAAGAAAGGTGATGATTTATTCTTTGGAGGTGTTAAGGGGAATATTTACAATTTAAAACAGAATAAAATTCAATTGGTTCAGTCTAATTTTAAAAAGATTGAATTCTTGCGGTATATGCCACATGCTGATGTTTTTTTTGTCAATGGATTAGTATATGATAATGGTTTGAAATCATTGCTTTTTGATCATAGTTTTAATAAGTATGATGCTTTCCAAAACGATAAAAATGCTAAAATTAGATTCGTTACTCGGGATGGTTTGTATTCTACTTCAAAAAGTAATTGGAAATATGAGAATGAAAACTATAATTTAAGAAGTTATGCGGTACTTGAAGATTTTCAATCCAAAACCATTTGGTTAGGTTCTTCTACAGGTTTAGAGGTTTTGAAAAATGGTAGGTTCATAAAAATAACACATCAAAACAAACCAATTTTTTGTACGAGTATAATTAAGGTAAAAAACCAAATTTGGGTTGCTTCTTCTTTTGGGGTTTTAGTATATGAAAAAGATAAATTAATTAAAATTATAAATAAAAAATCAGGCTTATTAGACAATAAAGCTATTAAGTTGATTGTTTGTGATGATGTAGTTTATATTTCCTCTAACGAAGGTTTACAACAATACAATTTAAAAACGAAACAGTTTAAAAATTTCACTAAGGTGGAAGGCTTGCTTTCAAGCGCAGTTTTTGATTTTGAAGTGGTTGACAATTCTGTTTTTATAATTACATCAAAAGGGTTGCAAAAAATTTCGTTTAACGATATTAATTCAGAAGCCTCTCATCTTCCTAAAATTAAAATAGCTGAAATATTAATTAATGGATTTGAAAGTGTAAATTCTAGAACTGTTTTTAAACCAAATGAAAATACGATTGAATTTACATTGTTTGCTATTTCTCATAAATACAGAGATCAATTAAAGTTTCAATATCAATTGGAAGGATACGATGCAAAATGGTATACTTCCGACTTTTCTTCTAATAAAATCCGCTACAGTAAACTTACAGACGGGAAATATACTTTGAAGTTACGATCGGTTTATAACGATATTGCGTCGGATCAAATTTCAACTTATCAATTCACAATTGAAAGTGTTTTTTGGAAAACGAAAGAATTTATTATTATAGCCGTTTTATTGCTTTTAGGACTGTCTTATTTATTTTACCATCTGCGAATTCGATTTGTAGTTGCAAAAAAGAATGAAGAAATCGAAAAAGAAAAATACAAACAAGAACTTAATAAATCGAAGTTGGTGGCATTGAAGTCGCAAATGAATCCTCATTTTATTTTCAATGCTTTGAACAGTATTCAGGAGTTTATTGTGTTGAATAAAAAAGAGTTAGCGTCTAATTATTTGGCAGATTTTGCCGATTTGATGAGAAGCTATTTACAGCATAGTCAGGAAGACACGGTAAGCTTATCCGATGAAATAGAAACGTTAGATTTGTATTTGAAGCTTGAAAAAATTCGCTTTGAAGAGGATTTTGTGTTTTCTATTCAATGTGATACTTCTATCGATAAAGAGCAAACATATATTCCGTCTTTCCTGTTACAGCCTTTTGTGGAAAATGCAATCAAACATGGTTTGCTACATCAAAATGGGGAGAAAAAAATATCCGTTTCATTTGAGAAACTTTCCACTTATTCTATTAAATGTGAAATTCAAGATAACGGAATTGGAAGAACAGCAAGTGCTAAACTGAATGAAAAAAGAAAATATCAATCTTTTGCCACAAAAGCAAGCCAAAACCGATTAGAACTTTTGAATCAAAGTGCTGAAGATAAGATAGAACTGCAAATTTTTGATTTGTATGACGAACAACAACAAAGTTTAGGAACAAAAGTGATAGTAACCATCCCTATAATAAATAAGTAACATGAATGTTTTAATTGTTGATGACGAAAGCAAAGCTCGCTCATTATTGTCTACTATTTTAAAAGAAAATTCAGCAGAAGTAACCAATATATTGGAGGCTTCCACTTTGCTTGAAGGGGTTGAGTTAATAAAAAATAATAAAATTGATGTGCTGTTTTTAGACATAGAAATGCCCCAATATTCAGGCTTAGAACTTTTTGATTTTATATCAATCGAAAGTGTAAATTTTGAAATCATTTTCACTACTGCTTACAGTGAATATGCTATTAAAGCCTTTGAATTTTCGGCTATCGATTATTTATTAAAACCATTGCGACCTAACAAAGTAAAAGAGGCCTTGGAAAAAGCTTCAAAATCGCTTAGCCAAAATCAATTACAGCAACGCTTATTGGAATTAAAAAACAGTTTGTCTTCAGATAAATTTAGTAAACTAGCATTACCTGTCGAAGATGGTGTTTTGTTTGTTAAGCTAGATGAGATTTATGTTTTAGAGGCCGATGGCATGTATACTACGTTTAACTTGACAAATTATCGAAAAATATTAATTAGTAAACCGTTAAAATATTTTTCCGATTTATTAGAGCATAAAGAGTTGTTTTATAAACCACATCGTTCTTATTTGGTTAACTTAAAATATCTTCAAAAAGTTGTTAAAAAAGAAGGAACATATATTGAAATGGAAAACGAAATGCGAATTCCAGTTTCAAAAGAAAAAAAAGAAGAGTTAATTAATTTACTTCAAGATTTGCAATAACTTTTCAGCAATTGAAAATGGGGTTTTAGAAGTTAGGTAGGTCAGTAGTTTTTATTTCATTTTACATTTGATTCATATTAAAAAAATCAATTCAAATGAAAACAAAATTACTTCTTCTTTTAAGTTTATTCGTTTTACAAAGTAACGCACAATGTTGGGATAAAATTTCTTCTGGAGGATATCATACATTAGCTATTGCTGACGATGGTACACTTTGGGCTTGGGGATATAATAATGTTGGACAATTAGGTGATGGCTCTACTACACATCGTTCTCAACCAGTGAAAATTGGTTCAGATTCAAATTGGTCTAAGATAACTGCAGGTTCATTTCATTCTGTCGCCATAAAAGCAGATGGGACTTTGTGGGTATGGGGACAAAATTTATATGGTCAATTAGGTACAGGAAATACAACTAGTTCGCTTGTTCCTATTCAAATTGGTGCTGAAACAAATTGGAAAAATATTGCTGCAGGTCAAGCTTTTACCCTTGCAGTGAAAACAAATGGTTCGTTATGGTCTGCAGGAAGAAATTCGGATGGTCAATTGGGAATAAACTCATTAACCGATAGCGCTGTATTTGTTCAAGTGGGTTCGAATACGGATTGGGATAAAGTTTATTGTGGACCTTATCATGCTGTGGCACTTACTACAAGTGGACTATTATATTTGTGGGGAGATAATTCTGCTGGTCAATTAGGTTTTCAGCATTATATCGATCGTAGAGTACCGACTATATTTGCCTCTAATATAGCTTTTACTACTGTTGCTGCAAATGCTTATTCAACAATTGCAATTAGAACGGATGGTAAAATTTGGAGAGCAGGCACTATTTGTCCAATTCCAAGTTCAACTTATCAAATGAGAGAATATATAACGACTGAAAGCGATTGGACTAATGTGAGCATTGGAGATAATTTTCTATTAGCACCAAGATCTAATGGAACATTGTGGGCCATTGGGACTAATAATTACGGGCAATTTGGATTGTCCTCCCCAGCTTCAAGTACTTCATTTGTTCAAGTGGCAAGTTCGGTAGAACAAAATAATATTGATTCAAATTTATTTTCATCTCTATATTTATCGACTAATCAACAATTAAATAGTACTGGTCAAAATCATGTTGGGCAATTAGGAAACGGAACAATGGATAATAGTTCAGCGTTTGGTCAAATTACGTGCCCTTCAGAAATTGTTTTAAGTGAAACGCAATTTGATTTAATTAATTCGTTATCGGTTTATCCAAACCCAGTAAAAAATAGCTTAAGTATTTCATTAAAAGATGGTTATGGAATTCAAAAGTTAGTGATTTATGATGTAACTGGAAAGCAAGTAAAATATCAAGAAGGAAATACAGATTCAATAAATGTTGAAGATTTGAAATCAGGGTTTTATATGTTGGAAGTAACAATCAACGATAAAAAGGAAGTTAGAAAGTTTATAAAACAATAATTTGTTAGGTTAAAATAGGAAAGCTGTTTCAAAATTTGAAACAGCTTTTTTATTGAAACTTTATCTGCATTATTGTTGCCATGCTCAATGCTTGTGTTTTCATTTGCTCGGCATAGTTGCCTGAGAAATGCTCATCAATTGTTGAATTGAAATGAGTTAACCAAGTTTCAAAATGTTCTTTTGTAAAAGCCTGTTTATCATGAACCTCTTTATGAATTGAAAACATATTATTGAAATAACCTCCTTTTAAAAACAGAGATTGCTCCCAAAAAGTCGCTAAAATTTCAAAATGCGCTTCCAAATGTTGGTCAACGGTGGTGATTTTCGTAAAGAAAAAATTAATCGAATCATCTGCTAAAAGTTTATCATAAAATTTTCGCATGATGAGTAGGATGTCTTCTCTATTTTCAATGTCTTTCATTGTATAATTTATTAAAAAAGGCTCAAATTAAAAACTTGAGCCTTTTTGATTTATTATTTAGTACTTCGTACTTTGAATTACATATACGCTTCAATTGGAGCACAAGAACAAACTAAATTTCTATCACCATACGCTTCATCTACACGACGAACTGTTGGCCAGAATTTATTCTCAGCAATATAATCTAAAGCAAATGCCGCTTGTTCTCTTGTGTAAGGGAAAACCCATTCGTTAGCTGTAACCATTGCTAAAGTATGAGGTGCGTTTCTTAAAATATTATTGGCATCTTCTTTTGAAGAAGCTTCAATTTCTTTACGAATTGAAATCATCGCATCACAAAAACGATCTAATTCCGCTAAATCTTCTGATTCTGTTGGTTCAATCATTAATGTTCCCGCAACTGGGAAAGAAACCGTTGGCGCATGGAAACCATAATCCATTAAACGTTTTGCAATATCCGTTACTTTGATTCCTTTTTCTTCGAAAGCTCTACAATCTAAAATCATTTCGTGAGCCGCTCTTCCCATTTCTCCAGAGTATAAAACTGGATAATGTTCGTCTAAACGCGCTTTCATGTAATTTGCATTTAAGATCGCGTATTTAGTAGCGTTTGTTACACCTTCTGCGCCTAACATGGTGATGTAGCCGTAAGAAATTAAACAAACTAAAGCCGAACCATAAGGTGCAGAAGAAATAGCTGTGATAGCTTGGCTTCCACCTGTTGGAATAACTGGATTGGTTGGTAAGAATGGAACTAATTTTTCATTCACACAAATTGGTCCAACTCCAGGTCCACCACCACCGTGAGGAATAGCGAATGTTTTGTGTAAGTTTAAGTGACAAACATCAGCACCAATAGTTGCAGGATTTGTTAATCCAACTTGTGCATTCATATTCGCACCGTCCATATAAACTAAACCACCATTATCATGGATGATTTTCGTAATTTCAATGATAGCACTTTCAAAAACTCCGTGTGTTGATGGATAAGTTACCATCAAAGCAGATAAGTTATCCTTGTGTAAGATTGCTTTTGCTCTCAAATCTTCAACATCGATATTTCCATTATCCATGGTTTTTGTAACGATGATTTCCATTCCTGCCATAGCAGCAGAAGCTGGATTCGTTCCGTGAGCAGAAGCTGGAATTAAACACACATTTCTGTGGTTGTCACCTCTTGATAAATGGTAAGCACGAATAGCCATCAAACCAGCATATTCACCTTGAGCACCTGAATTTGGTTGTAACGTTGTTCCTTGGAAACCAGTTACAACATTCAATTGTTGCTCTAATTTTTTCAACATGATTTGATAACCTTCTGCTTGTTCAACAGGAGCAAAAGGGTGAATGCTGTTCCAATTTGCCATAGATAACGGCAACATTTCAGCAGCAGCATTTAATTTCATGGTACAAGAACCTAAGGAAATCATTGAGTGATTCAACGATAAATCTTTACGCTCTAATTTTTTGATATAACGCATCAATTGCGATTCTGAATGATGATTGTTGAAAACATCATGTTGTAAGAAAGTTGACTTTCTTACTAAGTTTTCAGGAACCATTGCTTCATTCGCTAACTGATTAACTGTAATTTTATCTTTTCCAGTAGCTTCAGCAAAAATAGCAATGATTTGGTTGATGTCGTTTACCGAAGTCGTTTCGTTAAATGAAATCGAAACCGTTTCAGCATCTGGATAGAAGAAGTTTACTTCGTGTTTCTCAGCAATCGCTTTTACTTTAGCAGCATCAGCTTTTACTAAAATTGTATCGAAGAAAGCTGTATTAGTTTGGTAAACGCCTAATTTATTTAAAGCATCAGTAGTAGTAACTGCAGAAGCATGTACTTTATTAGCAATATATTGTAAACCTTTTGGTCCGTGATATACGGCATACATTCCAGCCATAACTGCTAGTAAAACCTGTGCTGTACAAATGTTTGAAGTTGCTTTTTCACGTTTAATATGTTGTTCACGAGTTCCTAATGCCATACGTAACGCACGGTTTCCGTTTACATCGATAGAAACACCAATGATTCTTCCTGGCATTGAACGTTTGTATTCTTCTTTTGTTGCGAAATATCCAGCGTGTGGACCACCGTAACCCATTGGAATTCCAAAACGTTGCGTAGTTCCTACAACTACAGCAGCTCCCATTTCACCTGGAGAAGTTAATTTTGCTAACGATAAAATATCAGCAGCAACTGCTACTTTGATTTCGTTTTCTGCTGCTTTTGAAATAAATCCTGCATAGTCATAAACTTGACCGTATTTTCCTGGATATTGTAAAATTGCACCAAAGAATTCTGTTGAAAAATCAAAAGTTTCGTGATTTCCAACTACTAATTCAATATTTAAAGGAGTAGAACGTGTTTGTAAAACCGATAACGTTTGTGGTAAAATTTCTTCCGAAACGAAGAACTTCTTCACGTTGTTTTTCTTTTGATCGCGTGTTCTTACATCGAACAATAATGCCATTGCTTCTGCAGCAGCTGTTCCTTCGTCAAGTAAAGACGCATTTGCGATTTCCATTCCTGTTAATTCGATAACCGTAGTTTGGAAATTCAAAATCGCTTCTAAACGACCTTGTGCAATTTCGGCTTGATAAGGTGTGTAAGCCGTGTACCATCCTGGGTTTTCAAAAATATTTCTTTGAATAACCGCCGGAACAATCGCTGGGTGATATCCTAATCCAATATAGGATTTGAATACTTTATTTTTCTTTCCTAATTCTTGAATGTGAGTTAAATACTCATACTCAGTCATCGGAGCATCTAAATTTAAGTCGTTTTTTAAACGAATATCATCTGGAATAGTTTCAAAAATTAATTGGTCTAAAGATTCTACACCAACCGTTTTAAACATGTGATTTAAGTCACTATTACGTGGTCCTAAATGTCTCAAAGCGAATGCATCTGTTCTCATTTACTAAAAATGTGTATGTGTGTTATTTTGTGTTGTTTTGGACAACAAAAGTAATTATTAATCTTGTAATAATTTGTTTTTAAAATGTGAAATTTTGTGATTTTATCAACTAAAATCGAGTCTTATTAACAGATTGATTATTTTTGTTGAATGGTTGTTTTAAAGAAAATTATCGATTTTTACATCAATAGTAGTTTACATGTGGCATTATCCGCTTTTGCTTTGGTATCCATGACGTACTATTTTTTCAGTATAAACGGTGATTCTTCTGTAAGTTTCTTTGCTTTTTTTGGAACCGTTGTAGGATATAATTTTGTAAAATTCGATGCCTTAGCTAGGTTAAACAAAAAAGAAATCAAAAAGGAACTGAAAGGAATTGTTTTTTTGAGTTTTATTTCTTTGCTAGCTTGTTTTTACTTTTTTCTGCAATTGAATTGGTTTGCCAAAAGTAGCGCTTTTGTTTTTTTAGGATTGACTTTATTATATACATTACCCTTTTTTCCAAACAAACAAAACGCTCGAAATTGGAAAGGTGTGAAAATTTATATTGTCGGAATTACTTGGGTAGGCGTAACCGTGATTTTACCATTGGCAGCAGCTGAAATTCCGTTTTCTACCGATGTGCTTTTAATGGCGATGCAACGTTTTTTATTAGTGTTCTCAATAGTTTTGGTGTTTGATATTGTAGATGTAAAACACGATGACATTCATTTACAAACCGTTCCGCAGAAAATAGGAGTGAAGTTGACAAAAAAACTAGGTTATCTCTTGTTGTTTTTACTTTTGATTTTAGAGTTTTTCTACACGAATAATCATCATTTTTTGCCTTTCTTTTTCAAACTTTTGGTTTGCGGAACGATTGCTATTTTTCTCTTTTTTGCCAATGAAAACCGTTCGAGATATTATGCGTCATTTTGGTTAGAAAGCGTTCCGATTTTGTGGTGGTTGGTGTTGGTGATTTTCTGATAATTCTTTTAGTATGTTATTTCGATGAAGAATGAAGTTAGCTAGATGATTTTCTAATATCAGTTTGTCGAATAGTTTTCCAAAAATACCAAATGGTGTTTCATACTCCAAAATATCAGTCATTATAGTTTGATTTTCATTCTGGATAAAAATATGTTCATGTTTAAAACTTTTGAAATGCCCTTTTAGTTGTTCGTCAACGAAATAGTTTGGAAAATCCATTTCGGAAATTATGCTTTCATGTTGAATGTTAATTCCAAAATGTTTTCCTTTCCAAGTCACTGTTTCTCCTTTGTTAATTAATCCCGAAGTTCTTCCTGCAATTGCTTTCTCGTTTGTTTTACTTGCTGAATATTGATGGATATCGATATCTCTACAATTATCAAAAATAATCTTAATTGGTGCGTTAATTGTTGTTATGATTTTTATTTGTGTCATTGTTTTCGATTTTATAAATCATGCCAAAAAATATTGATGTCAATGAATAGGCTAGAGCTGTGTTTTCTTCTCTATTATTGAAAATGAGGAAAAAGGATAGAATAATTCCAATTGTACATAAACTTAGCAAAATAGGTTTTATGTAAATAGGTTTTATACCTTTTTTATCTAATATGTAATATGTTATTCCAAGTATGATATAAGTTGGTAGTGAAAAAAATAATCCAAATATTACGGTAATTGGATAGACAGAAGTTAGATTGAGCAAAGTTTGTATGTCAGTATAATAGTAATTTATTATATCTGAAAGTATTGGCGCAACTAGTAAAGTTGAAAACCAGTGTTTGAAAATATAAATCCAATTCATTTTGTTTTTTTTTAATCCTGTCAGGTTTTTGAAACCTGACAGGATTGTGAATTTACCCATTAATAATCATTCGTTGTTCCGCTTGTGCTTGACTTGCTTTTCTTTTTCCTCTAAAGAAGAAGTAT
This sequence comes from Flavobacterium sp., assembly GCA_044371865.1. Classification (GTDB taxonomy): domain Bacteria; phylum Bacteroidota; class Bacteroidia; order Flavobacteriales; family Flavobacteriaceae; genus Flavobacterium. The sequence continues at coordinate 2,677 of JBILST010000038.1, read as the reverse complement.
AAATTTAAGAAGAGCATTATTCCCAAATAAATTGAAAATCCGCCAATTTTATAACTCAGTTTTTCGATTAATTCTTGATAACTGTCTTTGTACAAGTAAATTTCTAAAATCATAAGTGCAAAACCTAAATTCAATAAGTAAAATCCGGTTTCGAATAATTTATTGGTGGCGTTGGCAATTTCTTCTCGACCTTTAAAAATATCCAACATATAAATTTTACTGTTTTTAAAAAGTGTTTTTGAAACATAGTAGGTTAAAAATAAAGCAATTGGAAGATAAATTGCATAACCGATTAAAATTTTTGTAGTTTCCATAATAATTGTTTTTAAATTAATTTTTTGATGTAATTCGTTAATAAAATGATGTTGATGTAATGCATCACGGCAATCGCAATAATAATGAAAGCCGATTTTGCGGTAATCACTTCAATGAGTTGTGTGATGCTTTCAATTTGTTCCCAAGAAATTATCGTCATCGCACAATAACCAATATTTAAGAGATAATAGCCCACCAAAAGCAATTGATTTATTTTATGACACAAGTCTTCGTGATTGGGAATCAATTGCGATACGAAAATGTTTCCATTTTGATAACAGACTTTTCCAACTTTGACAATGATGATGGCTGTAATGCTAAAATAGATTAGGTAGGCGATGATGTTGAGGTTCATGATAATAAGTTTTTAAATGTTTTATCTAAATCATTAAATTCGAATTCAAATCCGTTTTCTGTTAATCGTTTTGGGATAACATTTCTACTTTTTAAAACTAATTCGGTTTCTGTTTTGATGATTTTTGCTCCAATTTCAAGCATCGATTTTGAAATTGGTAATCCAAATGGAATTCCAATTCCTTTTTGAAGTTTTTTCATGAATACTTCATTTCGAATCGGTTTTGGAGAAACAACATTGATGCTTCCAGAAAGTTCTTTTTCGATTATAAATTCAATAGCTCTGGCGAAATCTTTTTCGTGAATCCAACTGATGAATTGTTTTCCATTGCCATTCCCACCCAATCCGAGTTGAGTTAATTTCTTCAATGGAACAAATGCTCCGCCATTTTTACCGAGAACGATTGAAGTACGAATTGCAGTTTTTAATGTGTTTTGAGTTTCGACTTCATAGAAAGTTTTTTCCCAAGATTTGGCAACGTTCATTGAAAAATCATTGCCAATTTCTCCTGAATATTCATCCATTTCTTTATCTTCTGAATGGCGATAAATAGTTGCGGTTGATGAGTTGATAAAATGTTTTGGCGGATTTTCACATTGTAAAATTGCTTCGTTTAAAATTTTGGTGCTATCAATTCTTGAAGCTACAATTTCAGCTTTATTTTTTTCGGTATATCTACAATCAACGGATTTTCCAGCTAAGTTTATGATAACATCTGCGTTTTCTAGTTCTTTCTCCCAGCCTGAAAAAGATTTTGCATCCCAATTTACATATTTAATTTTGTTCTTAATTTCAGATTTTCCTCGGGTTAGGATTACAATTTCTTCAAATTTATTATTGAAATGTTGAATTAATACATTTCCTAGGAATCCTGTTCCTGCTGCAATGATTAGATTTTTCATACAATTCTTTTTTTATTTTCAACACTAATTTCAGAGCCAACAGCAAGCATGACTGAAATCGGTTTTTGATTGTTTAGAAATTCAAACTCTTTACTATAAGTTTTCTTGAAATCAACATCTAAATTATGATTCGTTACTCTATATTGTTGCCATCTCGGATGTTTTACTTCATATTCAAAAGTTTTTTCTTTATTTACTTTAGTATAACCAAAATAATGCTCTGTAATAAATTCAGCCTCAGAATTAGCTTCAATTTCAATTGGCTCTTTTTGAGTTTCAATTAGAATGGTGTTCCATTTGTTTTCGGTTTTCCATTGATACACAAAATCAATTTTTTCTTGTTTGTTTTCTGAAATTGAGTGGTTCATATGTAAAGTTTGATAATGTTCCTTATAGATTGTATTTGCTACAATTGTTAGTGCTGGTTTTGGGACAATTTCTTTGATAAAAACAACTCCGCGTTTCCACTCACCATTTTCAAAACGTTTTACATAAAATCGAAGATTGACTTCTTCAAAATTGATGTGAAAAGGAATTTTTAAACCCGATATTTTTACATCTTCAAACATGAAACTAACTAAGCTTATATAGCATCTGTCATTCCAAAAATCAATTTCTGTTCCGTTTGGAACATATTTTTCTAATCGTGTAGCATCAATTTCATAATTGATTAATGCTAAATTTTTCCATCGTGCGGTTAAGAAGCTCATGATTTTGTAATATTAAATTTTGAATTTGAGAAACTACAATAGTTTATGTATAAATTATAAATTGCTATGAGAAGACACATATAGAAGAATTCGCCTATAAAAAACTTAAAAAACAAGGTTACAATAAACCAATAAAGTATGTAAAGAATAAGTAACAGTTTGTAATATATTACAGCGTAAATAGTTAAAATAAAGGATATAAAAACTTGATAAAATCCCAGAATTACTAATAATCCTATACTGCTATTTAATTTAAAGCCAATAATATTCGCTATAATAGTACTAATTAAAGCTACTGATGTTAGAATTAAGTTGAGTTGAAAACTAAAATATTTCATATTATCTATTATTTTAAACTTTCAGAAATAATTGAAAGTTTTGATTAAATTTTTTTT
>JBILST010000271.1:0-3131 GCA_044371865.1 Flavobacterium sp. | reverse complement strand
ATTAGAATTTGTCAAAAGTACGAAATTCAAATTAGAATTTAGAATTTAGAATTCAGAAAATGTTGTGTGTTGTTTTTTTGGAACACAGATGACACAGATTTGAGAAATTTTTACGAATTTTTTTACTGCCAACTAAAAACTGAACACTGAATACTATTTCTTCTTTCTCTTCTCGTCTCTTTTGCGTTCGATGTTTCTATTTCTTGATTCGGTTTTACGTGGTTTACGTTTTCCTGGACCACCAAGGTTTACTTTAGCATTTTTATCTTTTTTCTTATGAAAAGCTTCGCCTCCTTCTTTTTTAGGAGTTTTCAGCAAGAATTTCATTTTTTTCTTTTCTTTTTCGAAGTCTAAATAGCGTTCTTCGATTTTTAAATCTTCGGGAAGTGGAAATTCTTTAATTTCGGTATTCATTAATAATTCTACCTCAATTTTACTTTCAACTTCACTTGGCGAAACCAAACTGATGGCAATACCGGTTTTATCAGCACGACCCGTTCTTCCGATACGGTGCATGTATTTTTCTGGTTCGTCTGTAAATTGTAAGTTGATTACGTGTGTAATATCAGAAATATCTAAACCACGCGCCATAATATCAGTCGTAACTAAACCTCTTAATTCACCCGCTTGAAACGAAGCCATTGTATTTAAACGATAATTTTGCGATTTATTGGAGTGAATAACCCCAAATTGTTCTGGAAATTCTTCGTCTAAGGTTTCAAAAACTAAATCAACAATACGTTTATTGTTTACGAAAATCAAAACACGTTCCATGGTTTCGGTTTCGCGAACCAAATGTTTTAACATATTTAATTTGGTCAAGAAATTCGGAACTTGATATACGATTTGTTCAATTTGTTCTAACGGCGTTCCGCTTTGTGCTAAAGAAACTTCTACGGGAAATTCGAAATATTCATCTAACATTGCGTCCACTTCTTCGGTCATAGTAGCCGAAAATAAGATGTTTTGTTTTTTGCCACGCATCATGGATAAAATGGATGTCAATTGTGCACGGAACCCTAAGTTTAGGATTTCGTCGAATTCGTCAATGACTAATTTTTGTAATTCGTCGAAACGTAAAACACCGTCAAGACCTAAATCCATTACACGACCTGGTGTTCCTACTAAAATATCGACACCTTGTGCTAATGCTTTTCGTTGGGTATTGATATTCACACCACCATAAATACCAAGCGTTCGCACACTCATGTATTTGGTTAGTTTTTCAACTTCTTCAGCTACTTGTACTACTAATTCACGCGTTGGAACTAAAATAACAATTCTGGCTGATTCGTTATTTTGAAACTTCCATTGTTTAAGGATAGGTAATAAATAAGCAAAAGTTTTCCCTGTTCCGGTTTGTGCAATTCCCATCATGTCTCTTCCTGAAAGAATAACAGCATGCGATTTTTCTTGAATAGGTGTAGCGTGAACAAAACCTAATTCGTCTAATGCTTTTTGTAGTGATTTTGGTAAATCGAATTCTTGGAACGTCTTCATAATGTAAATAAAATTGTTTGCAAAGGTACATAAACTTTTTGGATTGAATTTTGATAGTCAATTCTAAAAATAAAGAGTATTTTTATAACATATTTGGTTAATTCTATAACATAATTTTAATTTTATAATAATATTTTTGCTGAGTGAAAAAAAGAATGCTATTCATATTTGTTTTTATCTTTTGTATAAATTCTTGGGGTATACATGCTCAAGAAATTATTCAGAAGAAGGATAGCGTTTCTATTTATCAGGATATAAATGATTTGTCTAGGAAGAATAAGTTTTCTAGATTCATTTATAAGTTACTTTTTAGAGAATCGGCATTAAAGGCTCAGCATTTAATTCCTGCTAAAGTAAAAAAGGAAGAGAAAAATGGTGTAGAACATCATGAAGGTAAGATTATCAGAAACATTACCATTGAAACATTAGATCCTTTTGGATATTCGGCTACTAATATAAATAAGAAGCCTAAGCGTAAGCTTGAAAATTTTGGAAATTCAGTTCATATCAAAACGAAAGAAGTTACGATTCGAAATATTATGTTGTTTAAAAAATTTGACAACTTAAATCCCAAGTTAATAGCCGAGTCTGAACGTTTAATTAGAAGCCAACGTTATGTTAGAGAAGTTACTATTGTTACTGAAGATATTGAAAATAGTAACGATTCAATTGATATTAAAATTCGTGTATTAGATTCATGGTCGTTAATACCTACGGGTAGTTTGTCTTCAAACGAGAGTAGTGTAAAATTAACCGAACGTAATATTTTAGGATTTGGACATTTAATAAGCGGTAATATTAAAAATCGTTTTGATACTAATGAGCAAGCTGTATATGCGCAATACTCTATAAATAATATCAAGAATACTTATATTCGATTAGATTTAGATTATGCTAAAGATTATTCAAATGATAGTAGGAGAAGTATTGCTCTTAATAGACCTTTTTATTCGGTAATTGCAAAAAATGCTGGTGGTATTTTTTTTGAAAACCGAATGCAAACTGAACAATTTCCTACGGGAGAGATATTCACGCCTCAGGTAACTTCGTTTGATTTTCAAGAGTATTGGTATGGAAGGGCATTAAAAATGAATAGTACATTACATAAAGAGCGTTATTTTAACAATTTAATTTTTGCTTTAACCTATAATCAAAAAAATTTTGGTTTAAAGCCTGATGCTGTGTTAGATCCTACCAATTATTTTTCAAATGAAAAGAACTGGATTGGAATGATAGGTTTTTCTAAGCAAAAGTTTTATCAAGATACTTTTGTTTTTAATTTTAATTTCACTGAGGATATTCCGTATGGTGGAAATATTGCAGTTATAATTGGACACCAAGAAAAGAATAGTAATTCAAGAATGTATTCAGGGCTAACCATGTCATTTGGTAAAAAATATTCGTTTGGTTACGCAAGTGGTTTTGCAGAATGGGGTAGTTTTTATGATGGTGGTTTTACACAACAGACCACCTTTAAATTGGGATTGAATTATTTTAGTCCATTACTTACTTGGGGAAAATGGCGATTTAGACAATTTGTTAAACCTACTTATGTTTCTGGAAACAATCGGGATGATTCCTATAAAGATCGTTTAAATCTATCGGATGGCGATGGTTTATCAGGGTTTAAT
>JBILST010000161.1:0-5397 GCA_044371865.1 Flavobacterium sp. | reverse complement strand
GAGTATTTTGAATGCTGTTAGGAATAAAATAATTCATAGAATTTTTGCCTTAATAAATAATGAAACAATTTATCAAAAAGATTTTGTTATGTCATAGAAATCGAAGTGACGTTAGTGGAATTTCGATTTAAAACAATAAAAAAACACGAATTACATCAATTAAATCATGCAATTCGTGTTCAATAAGTTATTCAGGAAATTACAATTTCCCCATATTCTGAGCCAATGTCTCAATAAATTTGGTAATTGGTCCTTTGATCATCATTGCCATCATTGGGTTAAAATCACCTTCAAAAGCTAATTGTACATCTGTTGTATCGTTTACTTCGGTTAAGTTTGCTGTTAAAGTAAACGGTAATTTACTTGAAGCTGCTCCTAAAACAACTTGTGAGTTTGGAGTGCCACCTTTTTTTACCAATTTAATTTCTGGCATTCCTTTTAAACCAAATTCAAAGCAATTTTCATCGATTACTTCAAATTTTGCGATATTTTCGGGCATTAATTTCTCGAAATTCTTTACGTCGTTCAAAGCGTTGAATAAATACTCAGCCGATTTTGCTACGTTTACTTTTGGACTTTCTAAGTTCATATGTTTTTTTGTTTAAAAGGTTATAAGGTTAAGAGTTTAAAAGGTTATAATAACAAGTTTAAAAGTTAGTTTTTACTTCTAACTCCCAACTTCCATCTCCCAACTAAACTTCCACGTTCCACTCAGCTGGATTAGCGTTCCAAGCACTTAATGTGGCTAATTCGTTTTCTGAAACATATTGTTTGTCAACCGCTTTTTGCAATAAGTTTTCGTAATTACTTAATGTGAAAACATCCAAATTGGCTGCTTCAAAGCGTTCTTTTGAAACGGGAAAACCATACGTAAAAATCGCTGCCATTCCTTTGATGTTTGCGCCTTCGTTGCGTAATGCTTCCACAGCTAATAAACTACTTCCGCCTGTTGAAATTAAATCTTCTACGACTACCACATTTTGTCCTTTTTGCAAGAAACCTTCTACTTGGTTTTGTCTTCCGTGTTTTTTCGGCTCTGGTCTAACATATACAAAAGGCAGTCCCATTGCTTCTGCAACAAGAATTCCAATGCCAATAGCACCCGTTGCAACGCCTGCAATAACATCGGGTTTACCAAATTTTTCTTCAATATGTTTGGCAAATTCATCACGAATATAGTTTCTAACCGCTGGAAATGAAAGGATTATGCGGTTGTCACAATAAATTGGAGACTTCCAGCCTGAAGCCCACGTAAAAGGATTTTTAGAATTTAATTTAATTGCGTTTATTTGTAAAAGCAATTCGGCTGTTTGTTGCGCTGTGTTGTTATTAAAAATCATATTGCAAATGTATAAAGTTTTTGTGAACGATAAGCCACTTTTTTTGACAAATGAAGTGCAAAAAGAAACTGATTTCAAACTTTTTTTATTGGAAAGTGTTGATATCAAGAAGTTGATTGTTAAAATTTTTCAGCATAAAATTCAGAAAGCGTTTCTGTATCATCCCGATGAAAAGTTAATCATGAAAACTCTTCGTGCTAAATTACCTGTTGAAAAAGCGGGTGGTGGCTTGGTTTACAACAAAGATGGCGATGTGCTTTTTATTTTCAGAAACGGCAAATGGGATTTACCAAAAGGCGGCACCGAAAAAAACGAAACCATTGAAGAAACCGCTATGCGCGAAGTAGAGGAAGAAACTGGTGTTAACGGATTAGTAATTGCAGATAAATTACAAAGAACCTACCATATTTTCAAGCGCAACGGTCGCTATAAACTAAAAATTACGCAATGGTTTGAAATGCGTACCAAATTCGAAGGCACACCACAAGGTCAAGCCGATGAAGGCATTGAACGAGTAGAATGGGTAAATCCAAAGGATATTAAATTTTTATTAGAGAACTCGTACGAGAATATTAAGTTGTTGTTTGAAGCTGAGAAGGTGGTTTGATTTGAGAATAATAAATATACGAAACCATATTATGAAAAAAATAATTTTACTGATTTTAATATTTAATTATTTTAATAATTATTCTCAAAACTTAATCAATCTTCCAAAAGTTAATTTCTTGATTAATTATGGAGAAATTGAGCAAATAATAAGTATTTCAATTGATAAGAATAGTGACATTTTTATTGAAAAGAAGAAGGTTAAACTTGAAAATTTCAATAATGAAATATATCATGCAATCATTGACAAATTTATTGAAAAGCCTAGTTTAATTAAATACATAGCAATTGAACTTAATATAGATGAAGAAGTAAATTATTCAATTATAAGTGATTTATTAGACAAGCTTAAATCAAATGGCTTATTTAAATTATTTATCTCATGTAAAAGTGATAATATATTATCAAGTAAAAATGATAAAACAGGTTTTTTAATAAAGCTTAATAGTTTTTATTATCCCTTCAATAATAAAATTATTGATAAAACTATTTACTCTCTAGAAAATGATTTGATTTATGATAATGAAAAAGATTTAGTTTTGTTAGATTCAATAACAAGTTTGCAGGGAATTGATACTCAAAAGATATTAAAAAACCAATTAGAAATACCATCTAAAATTATTAAAATAGGTATAGATAATGTTATTGTTGATAATTTAGAATATAGTTTTATTGATTTCAAGTTTAAATTGAAGGATTGGTATAATAAAAATGATAATATGGCGATTCTTATCTTGCCAAATGATAAAAGTCAATATAAGAATTTAGTCGAAATAATTTCAGAAATTTATTTAATAGTTGAAACTAAAAGAGAAGAGTATTCCAATAAGAAATATAAAGCGAATTTTAAAAATTTAGATTCAGATAAGAAAAAAATAGTAATGGAGTTGTACCCATTGGTTTTTGTTATTGAAAAATAGTTTTAATTTAATTGTCATTCAAAATTTCGTTATTTCGTTTGAAATACGGCTCAATATTATCCAAATTTCTCAAATCGACAATTTTTTCTGTAACAGGATAACTATCAACAAGAAGTAAATCATATTTTAATCCAATTTGATTAAGAGCATTTAGAATTTCAGTATTTAATTTTGAGTCACTATTGTTTGAAACAAACCAAATGTTTTTTACAATTTCACCTTCATACTCTATGAAAATAGTATCGCCTAAACATCCATAAGCAATTGTGTTTTGGTTTTTTATTTCTTCGGGATAAGCGCAAGCTCCAGAGTAAAATATTTTTGTATATTTATTAATTCCAATTTTTTCTAAAAACTCTGTAATTTCATTAATCTCAATTTTTAAAGTTTCGGTTTTAATTTTAGCATAACTCGACAATGCTTTACTCTTATCAATATTTTTGTCAATTAAATATTCATAATTTGTTGCTGGAATAATTTCAATCATTAAATATTCTTCTTCCCATAACAAAGTTTCATCTTCATTATAACTTTCATTTTTTTGTATTTGAGATTTTGTTACTGTTTTATTATTTCCGACCTTATTTTCAGCTTTGATTGCCTTTTTGGAATCGTAAATAATGTAAATAAAAGCAAAAGCAATTACTATAAATAAAACTATGTTTGCTAGCATGAATATATAATTTTCTAAAATTGGTCTAATTGGCACATTGGCTAATTGACACATTATCTAATTCACTCTATAAACCGGATACTGCAAATGCGCTTTTTCATAATAAGGCGATTGTCTGTATACCCAGTCCAATTGTGCGGCACCGTTTTCAGCGAAAGCTTTGTCGTTTTGTTTCTTTTGTTCTAATTCGGCTTTTATTTTTGGGTTTTTGTCTAAGAATTCTTTGGCTAAATCTTCAAAAACATAACTCGAAAAATATTCTTTTTGTTGTAAAATTGGGTCGAAGAAGTTCCAATTGAAATAACTGTCCACTGCTTCTGGTTCTAGGGTTTCCACTAAATATTTCACGCCTGGTTGATTCGTATAAAACACATAATCGCCCATGAAAAACTTCACTTTTTGAGTCGATTTGGAAACTTTCGTATTATAATGCCCGTAATGTCCTTCGTATGGTGATTTTGAGGTTTGATAACTTTCAATTTTATACGATTCTACTTCCATAATCGTGTCTTTTTGAAGACGATGCGCATTGATATTGTTCAATTTTAAAATATCTAACACTTGCCATTGCGATTGCGGAATAATATACGCTTTCGGAATGCTTACAAATTTCGTAGGTTTATAATTGCCATAAAACGGAATTTTCTTGGTAAACGGTTTGCTTTTGTCATAAAATAAACGGTCTTTTCCTGAAATATTACTTGGTTTGTAACCGCCTTGATAGCCTTTGAAATCAATGTATGACACTTTTGTAGAATCAATTGCCCAATCCAACGGATATTGCATTCCAGCTTGATATTCGTTCAATGCGTCTTTTCGCATTTGTTTGATTTTTTGCCAATTTGCGTCGGCAAAATTGATCGTGCTGACCATAAATTCGTAAGTAACTTTCACACGTTCTTTATATGCTTTCAACATGTGTGTTTCAGGAACAAATCCTAACGTGTGGAACAATGTTGTGTAACCTGTGGCATATCGTGGTGTATCGGTAAATTGTTCAAAACCTTTATCAGGCGTGGTGCTGTGCACATTTACATACGGAACCACATCGATTTTCTTTTTGTTCATGTCTTTTACCACCGAAGGATATAATTCGTTGATGAAATAATTGCCTAATTTGTTTCCCAAACGTTCGTGTTGTGTAGCAATGCAAGTAAACGTGTATTGATAATCGGCGCCATTAGAAACGTGATTGTCTAAGAAAATATCGGGATTTAACTCGGTAAACAACTTTTGAAAACTTCTCGAATTTTTAGTGTCCGATTTAATGAAATCACGATTCAAATCATAATTCCGTCCATTTCCTCTAAAACCATATTCTTCAGGACCATTTTGATTGGCTCTAGAATGCGAATTTCGATTCAACATCCCACCAACACTATAGACCGGAATAGCAGCAATTAAAGTATTTTTAGCCGTTTTGATTTTTCCCATCGCTAAATCGCGCATCAGCATCATCGTAGCGTCAATGCCGTCAGGTTCACCTGCGTGAATACCGTTGTTGATTAAAATCACGGCTTTATTTTTAGTAAAATATTCGTCAAAATCAAATTTGCCTTCGCTTGAAAAAAGTACTAAATGCAGAGGTTTTCCACTATCTGTGGTGCCTTTGTGGATCATTTGGATGTTAGAAAAATTTTCGTCTAATTGTTCATAAAACGCAATACATTCTTCATAAGTAGTAGATTGATTGCCATTACCTCGTTCAAAAGGCGTGGATAAATCGTTTTGTGAAAACATGGAAATCGAAAAGAAAAGCAAACTTATTTTTAAAAAACGCATAGTTGAATTTGATTTGATTTTCAAAAATAAAGAATCTTTTTGAGGTAGAATTAATAATTTGTTTTTTTAGCCACAG
>JBILST010000160.1:0-5426 GCA_044371865.1 Flavobacterium sp. | reverse complement strand
GCAACCATTCCAGGTAAATGAGCCGCACCACCAGCACCAGCAATAATTACTGAAATACCTCTTTCGTGTGCGTTTTTACTGAAATCAAATAATTTTTCAGGTGTTCTGTGTGCCGAAACAATATCTACTTCAGTTTCAATGTCAAATCCTTTTAATATGTCGATGGCTTCTTGCATTACTGGCATATCCGAAATGCTTCCCATTATTATTGCTACTTTGCTCATGTTTAGCCCCCTAACCCCCAAAGGGGGAATTCCTACTAGGGGTGAGTAGGGTTTATTTTTTTGTTAGTTTTATTTTTAAAATTAAAATTGTTAAAAAACAAATTATATAATTTAAAATGAAATTTTTAATATTTGAACCATGTAATAAATCAATCCCATTACAATTATCACTGATTGCTAGTTGATTATAATAATTTAGTGGAAATCCAATTTTTAAATTAGGAGAAGTTCTATTTATAGAATTAAAAACCAAAGAAAACAGAAAAGATATAAACGACAAAACAGAAAACAAAATTATCGAATAAAAAATAATATGTAAAATCTTTTTTATCATTTTCAATTCGGTTTAAATTCCCCCTTTGGGGGTTAGGGGGCTGCTAATTACTCTAATACTATTCTTCACTTCCTCTGCAATTTTTCTTGCTTCCGTCATATTTTCATTTACAATCGTAACGTGTCCCATTTTTCGGAAAGGTCTTGTTTCTCTTTTTCCGTAAATATGTGGAGTTACGCCATCAATAGCCATGATTTTTTCTATGTTTTCGTAAACTACTTGTCCAGAATAGCCTTCTTCACCAACCAAATTTACCATAATTCCGGCAACTTTGCTATCGGTATTGCCTAAAGGTAAGTTTAAAATCGCACGTAAATGGTTTTCGAATTGCGAAGTATAACTCGCTTCAATTGAATAATGTCCCGAATTATGTGGGCGAGGAGCGACTTCGTTTACCAAAATTTCATCGTCCGAAGTTTGGAACATTTCCACAGCTAATAATCCAACATGATTGAATGCTTCAGAAACTTTTAATGCAACTTCTGTAGCTTTTTGAGCTACTTTTTCATCAATACGAGCAGGACAAATTACATATTCTACTTGATTCGCTTCAGGATGAAATTCCATTTCTACTACAGGATAGGTTTTCACTTCTCCAGAAACCGAACGCGCTACAATTACGGCCAATTCATTTTTGAACGGAACCATTTCTTCTGCAATACATTCCACATCAGGAAGTTTTACCAAGTCTAATGCAGATCGACAAATTTTGACGCCATTACCATCGTAACCAAATTGCGCACATTTCCAAACGAATGGAAATTCTAATTCGTCTTTCGCTAATGCAGTTCTCAAATCGTTCAAATCAACAAATCGTTGGTGTGGCGAAGTGGGAATATCGTTTGAAACGTAATAATCTTTTTGTTTTCCTTTGTTTTGAATCAAACGTAAGGTTTTTGGCGAAGGGTAAATCGGTAATCCTTCTTCTTCCAATTTATCTAAAGCATCTAGATTTACATTTTCAATTTCGATAGTAAGTAAATTGACCATTTTACCAAATTGGTAAACCGTATCAAAATCCATTAAACTGCCTTTGTAAAATCCGTTGCAACTGTATCGTGCTGGAGCTTCTTCGCTTGGTTCTAAAACTAAAGTTTGAATATCAAATTTTCGAGTTTCGGTCAAAAGCATTTTTCCTAATTGACCTCCTCCTAAAATTCCTAATTTAAAATCAGAAGAAAAATAATTCATTTTGTTGTTGTGTTGTTTGTGTCGCAAAGATACTCAGACAATTGATAATTAACAATTGATAATTAACAATTTGTTACTTGTTGAGTTTTTTCAAAAGATTTCGAGTTGCCGCTTGGTAAGCCGCAGTATGATTCGAATAATCTTGGGAAATAATCGTTTTTAATTCTTCGTGAACCCAATCGTATTTCTTTCCCAAGACAAAAAGGGCTTTCATAGCATACACTTTTGCTGCTACTTTTTCGTCTTGAATCAATCGGTCAATTAAGGCTTCGATTAAATTGTGTTCTTGTTGTTGTGTGAGAGAAATTCCGTTTTTTCTGTGATTACTTTTGGATAGAAAAAAGGCAATTTTAGTCGCTGGTCGTAATGCAGAATCATCTTTTATTTTTGGAAGAACGCTACAAAAATCTTCAATATAAGGAACAAATTGTTTCAGTTTCTTTTCGCAAACCAAATCCAAACTCCAAAAGGCTTTTACATGTAATTCATCTTTTGTTTCAAAAGCAAGTTGTATCATTTCTTTTAGGTGATTTTCATCTTTCATAGCAAAATTACTAACCATTTTCCGGCTGGCAACATGGCAAGTGCTTTCTTCGATTTTCTGATACATTTGACTTTTCATTCGGTAAATATATCAAATTTGCAAAAAAGTTGAAATACTTTATAGCTATTCATTTGACTTTCTTAAATTTGTTGTTTATTTCTAAATCTAACCAAAGTGATACAACTACACGATAAGAAATTTGAAGTTTTTATTTCGGGAGAGGAAATTAACTTCGCCATTGAAAACATGGCAAAACAAATTGAAGACGATTTTTGCGATGACGTCCCTGTTTTTATTGGAGTTTTGAATGGCTCTTTTATGGTTGTGGCCGATTTGTTAAAAAAATACAGTCATAATTGCGAAGTTTCATTTGTAAAAATGACATCATACGAAGGAACACAAACCACAAACGAAGTAAAAGAACTAATTGGTTTAAACCAAAGTTTAGAAGGTCGTTCTGTAATTATTGTCGAAGATATTGTAGATACAGGAAATACTATTGAAGAATTAAAAGCAATTTTAAAACAACACAACGTGAAACATTTTAAAATTGCAACTTTATTTTTAAAGCCAGAAGCCTATAAAAAAGACATCAAATTAGATTATGTAGGGATTCGAATTCCAAACAAATTTATTGTAGGATATGGTTTAGACTATGATGGATTAGGAAGAAATTTAAAAGACGTATACCAACTTTCAGAATAACATTTTTTTGAATATTTAGAACAATAACTACAAACCACAAAAAATAAACATAAAACAATGATTAACATCGTATTATTTGGTAAGCCAGGAGCGGGAAAAGGAACTCAGGCCGAATTTTTAAAAGATAAATACAATTTAGTTCATTTATCAACTGGTGATATTTTTAGATTTAATATTAAAAATGACACAGAATTAGGAAGATTAGCTAAAACTTTTATGGATAAAGGCGATTTGGTTCCAGATGAAGTAACTATTAAAATGTTACAAAGTGAAGTTGATAAAAATCCACAAGCAGCAGGGTTTTTATTTGATGGTTTTCCAAGAACTATTGCACAAGCGGAAGCTTTGGATGCTTTCTTGTCTAGTAAAAACGAAGAAATTACGGCTACAGTTGCTTTAGAAGCGAATGATGAAATTTTAGTTCAACGTTTGTTAGAAAGAGGAAAAACTTCGGGTAGACCAGACGATCAAGACGAAGAAAAAATCAGAAATCGATACCAAGAATACAACGAAAAAACGGCGCCATTAATGGATTATTACAAAGCGCAAAACAAGTTTTATGCCGTTGATGGTATCGGAGCTATTGATGAAGTTACTGAAAGATTAAGTTCAGTTTTAGATACATTTTAATCTAAAAATAAGCCTTTGAGATAAATTTCGGGCTTTCGATTTTTTTTTCGATATTTGCACACAGAAAAGGAGCTATTTCCGTAATTTGGGATTTTAGCTCTTTTTTTATAATTTTAACTATGGAAATTTTAATCATTCTTTTTCTAATTCTTTTAAACGGTGTTTTCTCTATGTCGGAAATCGCATTGATTTCAGCACGTAAAAATCGTTTAGAAACAGCAGCTAAAAAAGGGAACAAAAATGCTAAAGCAGCCTTAGATTTAGCTAATTCGCCCAACGAATTTTTATCAACGGTTCAAATCGGAATTACCTTAATCGGAATTTTAACAGGTATTTATTCAGGTGACAAAATCACTACAGATGTTCAAAATTTTGTGGCTACTTTTGAAGCATTAAAACCTTATGCAAATTCTGTTGCCGTAGGAATTGTGGTTGTGGTTTTAACTTTTTTCTCATTAGTTTTAGGAGAATTATTACCCAAAAGAATTGGTTTAAATTATCCTGAAGGAATTGCTAAAGCAGTTGCGGTTCCAATGAAATTAGTTTCTACGATTACGATGCCTTTTATATGGTTGTTGACTACATCAACTGAGTTTTTATTGAAAATGCTTCAAATAAAACCAACCGCTGATGGTAAAGTTACTGAGGAAGAAATTAAAGCTATTATAAAAGAAGGAACTGAAGTAGGAGAAGTTCAGGAAATTGAACAAAATATAGTAGAACGTGTTTTTCATATTGGCGATAGAAAAGTAAATTCGTTAATGACGCACCGAAATTCGATTGTGTATTTGTCGTATGAAGATTCCATCGAAGAAATTAAAGCAAAAGTTTTAGATGAATTGCATTCGGTTTATCCCGTGTGTGCGGATAATCTAGATGATGTGGAAGGGATTGTTTTGTTAAAAGATTTGTTTTCTAATTTCGAGAAAGGCAATTTCGATTTAAAAGCGATTACCAGAGAACCGGTTTATTTTATTGAACATACTTCGGCGTACAAAGCATTAGAAAATTTCAAACTTTCAAAAGTACACTATGCTTTGGTTACTGATGAGCACGGTGTTTTTCAAGGGATAATTACATTGAATGATATTTTAGAAGCGTTAGTAGGAGATGCGGCTGATTTCTATGATGACGAATTTAAAATTGAAGCTAGAGAAGACGGTTCGTGGTTAGTTGACGGACATTATTCGTTACATGATTTCTTAACTTATTTCGACATGGATGAGTTAACAGGAGATTACGAAGTAACAACAGTTAGCGGATTAATCATAACAGAATTAGGGATAATCCCAAAACAAGGACAAAAGTTAATTTGGAACAAACTAGAGTTCGAAGTTATCGATATGGATGGTGTTAAAATTGATAAAATTTTAATTACCAATTTAAAAGAATAAAAAGAAAGTATTCAGTGTTCAGTATTTAGTAATCAGTTCTAAATAGTGTTCATTGATAATAACAAATTGTTATCAGAAAAGAGGTTTTTGAAGGTTAAAAAATCACTAAACACTGATGACTGAACACTAAGAAAAAATGACAGAGGGAAATTTTGTAGACTACGTAAAAATATATGTTTCTTCCGGAAAGGGAGGAAAAGGGTCGTCGCATTTACACAGAGAAAAGTTTATTGAAAAAGGTGGACCTGATGGTGGAGATGGTGGTCGTGGAGGACACGTATATATAAAAGGAAATAAAAACCTTTGGACTTTATTTCACTTGAAATTTTTGAAACACATGCGTGCTGGTCACGGAGGTGATGGAGGAAGTTCAAGAAGTACGGGTCATGATGGTGAAGATAAAT
>JBILST010000016.1:0-17961 GCA_044371865.1 Flavobacterium sp. | reverse complement strand
AATTACGTCGTTTTAAAAAAGAATATTTTACCAACGTAAAGCTCCTAAAAGAACTTCAAATTCAAACCCGAAAAAGTTCTAAAATCAAAAAATGGTTGCTGTTGGCTACTCGTTTATTATTATTGGCTTGTTTGATTATTGCTTTTGCTCAACCCTTTTTTGACGCTAAAGACACTACCAATAAAGGCAACGAGTTAATTATCTTGTTAGACAATTCGTTTTCTATGCAAGCTAAAGGCGCAAAAGGAGAATTACTCAAACGAAGCATTCAAGAATTATTAGAAGAATTACCTGAAAACCAACAATTTTCATTGCTTACTAATTCTGAAGTGTTTTGGGATACGGATATCAAATCGATTCAAAAAGAATTGCAAAATTTAGAGTATTCAGCGATGCCATTTCAGTTGGATTATCTGATAAATCAAGTCGAAACTAAAAAGAAAAACACCAAAAAAGATTACGTCATCATCACTGATGCCGTTCAATCCGAAAGCAAAAAAGCATTGGATTTAGCAGAAAACAATATTGTATACTTCATCCAACCCGAAGCGCAAAACAAAACCAATATCAGTATTGACAAGGTTGTGATTTCGCAAGTTTTGGATCAATTCTATGAACTGAAAATCACCCTACAAGCTTTTGGAGAAACCGAAAACGAAGTACCACTTTCCGTGTTTAGCAACAATAAAGCGATTGCGAAAACCATTGCAAAATTTGAAAATCAAAAGACAGAAATTGCAATCACCATACCAAAAAACGATTTCCATGGCAACATTAGTATCGAAGATAACAGTTTAAGCTATGACAACGATTTTTATCTAAGCATTTCAAAACCAGAAAAAGCAAATGTAATTGCCATCGGAACGTCAGAAAAAAACAACTTTTTAAGTCGCATTTTTACTGCTGAGGAATTTAATTTTCAAAGCACGGAACTAGCTACTTTAGATTACAATCAAATCGAAAATCAAGATGCCATTGTATTGAATGAATTAGAAGATTTACCAGTTGCTTTAGGAACAACGCTGAAATCATTTTATGAAAAAGGCGGTAATATTGTTTTGATTCCGAATGAAAAAAATTCGCCAAGTTTATTAAATGCTTTCACTAAAAACTTTGGTGGTTTTAATTATTCCCAACTTTCGACTTCAGAAAAACAAATCACAAAAATCAACTTTAGTCATCCATTATATCAAACCGTTTTTGAGAAAAAAGTGACTAATTTCCAATATCCAAACGTAAAAGGAAGCTTTACTTTAGTTGGAGTAACCAATATTTTACAATACGAAGATAATTCGGTTTTCGTGGGTTCAACTACGAATCGATTGGGAACTTTTTACGCTTTTTCGGCCCCGATAAACAAACAAAACAGTAACTTTCAAAATGCACCTTTAATTGTTCCTACCTTATACAACATGGGACAAAATCAAGGCAAAACAGGAATTAACGCTTATACTATTGGAGAAAACGAAAACCTGATTTTAGAAACAATTTTAGCCAAAGACGAAGTAGTTTCGATAGAAAAAGAAGGATATAGTTTCATTCCGATGCAACAAATTTTGAATACCAAATGCAAACTGTCTTTTGGCGATTATCCTGAAGAAGCTGGAAATTTTGATGTCATCAAAGCAAATAATTCGCTAAAGAAAATCAGTTTCAACTACCCAAGAACCGAAAGTGACTTAACACAAGTTACAACTGCCAATTTTGAAAATTTCACAAAAGTAAACAACATAGCCACTGTTCTAAACGACATTGCTTCCGAACGCACAAGCAATGAAATTTGGAAATGGTTTATTATTGCAACACTACTATTATTACTCACAGAACTACTAATCCAAAAATTTGTAAAATGACGCAAGTTATTCTAAAACAAGCCAAAATCATCGACGCTTCAAGTCCGTTTCACAATCAAGTGATGGACATCAAAATTGAAAACGGAACGATAACGCAAATAGAAAAAGAAATCGCAACTACTTCGGGTTTTGAAATAGTGACTGTTCCTAATTTACATATTTCACAAGGTTGGATGGATAGCTCGGTTTCTTTTGGAGAACCAGGCTATGAAGACCGTGAAACCATAGAAAATGGATTACAAGTAGCTGCTAAAAGCGGATTTACAGCAGTAGCCTTACAACCGAATTCGAACCCAACCATAGACAATCAAGCGCAAGTGCGATTTGTACTGGACAGAGCTAAAAACCAAGCGACAAATTTATATCCAATCGGAGCTTTAACCAAAGGCAGCGAAGGAACCGATTTAGCGGAATTATTCGACATGAAAAACGCAGGAGCCATAGCATTTGGTGATTATAAGAAAGCGTTACAAAATGCCAATCTTCAAAAAATTGCTTTACAATACGTGCAAGATTTCGACGGAATGGTGATCGCTTTTTGTCAAGACAGCACTTTAAAAGGTATTGGAATTGCTAATGAAGGCGTGGTGAGTACCAAACTAGGTATGAAAGGAATACCCGCTTTAGCCGAAGAATTACAAGTGGCACGCAACTTATTTTTATTAGAATATACAGGCGGAAAATTACATATCCCAACCATTTCCACACAAGGAAGCATCAAATTAATCAAAGAAGCCAAAGCAAAAGGATTACAAGTAACTTGTAGCGTGGCGGTTCATAATTTAGTTTTAAACGACGAAATGTTATTGGGATTTGATTCACGATACAAAGTATTGCCTCCATTACGCGAAGAAGCTACAAGAAAAGCGTTAGTAGAAGCTGTATTAGACGGAACGATTGATTGTATCACATCCGATCATAATCCATTAGACATCGAACTTAAGAAATTAGAATTTGATTTAGCCAAAGACGGAACCATCGGATTAGAAAGTGCTTTTGGTGCTTTGCTTACGATTTTACCACTTGAAGTAGTAGTTAACAAACTAGTAGCCAACAAACTGGTTTTCAATATTAAAAATCCTTCTATCGAGGTTGGAAACAAAGCTGATATTTCACTGTTTTCTTCTGAAGAGAATTGGACATTTGGAAAAGAAAACATACTTTCAAAATCAAAAAACACTGCTTTCTTAGGACAAAAAATGAAAGGAAAAGCCATCGGAATTTACAACAACGGACAATTGATAATGAATAATTAATAATTGATTTTAGTATTATGAACGAAATAGAAAAAGGAAAGCAAACGGCAATTGTAAGCTATTTGACCATTATAGGTTCGGTAATTGCAATATTTATGAACCAAGAAGAAAACCGTAGCGAATTTGCCAGTTTTCACATTCGTCAAGCTTTAGGGATTTTTCTAACCTTCTTTTTAATGGGATATCCAATAGGGTATTTTGATAATTGGATGGTTTCAGCTTCATTTTGGATTTTTATTTTTATTTTATGGGTTTATGGATTTATAACGTGTTTAAACAATGAGACAAAAATGGTTCCTTTTTTAGGAGCAATCTACCAAAAAGTATTCAAATCCTTTTAAACTTTTAAACACCTAAACTTTTAACCTTTTTTTAATGAACTTACACTATCTAATTCAAGAACCAAAAACAATAAAAGACCAAAATCCATTATTGATATTATTACATGGCTATGGCAGTAACGAAGAAGATTTGTTTTCATTCGCTACCGAATTACCAGATGATAGTTACGTGATATCGGTTCGTGCGCCTTATGATTTACAACCGTATGGTCATGCTTGGTATGCCATTCATTTTGATGCGGATGAAAATAAGTTTTCAGATAATGTGCAAGCGAAAGAATCGGTAGAATTAATTGCGCGTTTTATAGACGAAATCGTAAAACAATATCCTATCGATACTAAAAACATAACCTTAATTGGATTCAGTCAAGGTGCGATTTTAAGCTATGCTACAGCCCTAACCTATCCTGAAAAAATAGCAAAAGTTGTGGCTTTAAGCGGTTATTTCAATCAGGAAATCCTACCAGAAGCTATCGATACCAAAGCCATTTCACATTTAAAATTCTTTGTTTCCCATGGTTCAGTTGACCAAGTAATTCCCGTAGATTGGGCAAGAAAAGCAAAACCTGCTCTAGAAAACTTAGGTTTAGCAGTCGAATATCATGAATACCCTGTGGGGCATGGTGTAGCACCTCAGAATTTCTTTGATTTTAAGAATTGGTTGCAAAAATAAATGAGTTTGAAAGAAGTGAAAATAATATCAATAAAATCAGATTTTTTTGATAGAAAGAGGGACTTAAAATTTCATCCTGACTTTCTAGAGTTTGATGATAACGATAGAATTGATGGTAATTCTACAAAATTTGAGAAAGAATCAATTGTAAAATTTAAATTTGGAATCAAATGGCTTAATGGTTATGCATTTACCTTTGGAAGAATTTATTGTGTTGATATTGAAAATATCCATGGAAAGCAAATTAAATTAAGATTGAAATCTATATATGGTATCAATCTCAAATCTTTAACTGAAAAATATTCAAAAATCGTTGACAGTCTTCAAGATTACTATTTTGATGAAATTTCAAGAAAATATTTAAATGATTTTTCAAACAATATTATTTTCAAAATCAATAATATTGAATATGATATTTATGGTGTGAATTTTGAAAAATTTTCAATACCGTGGGAAGATTTACAAACTAAAAACTACAGAAACTATTTTTCAATTTCCTCTAAATCAGATAATAAAAAACATATTTTAATCGATTACATGCATGATTGGAATGGAACTGTTATATATTCTGTGACGAGAAAAATTTTATTAGATAAAGGATTATTCACTTAAATCAAATTTAGGATTGAAAATGAAATGATATCTTAAGCAAAATATAAGTCTATCTTTTACTAATTATTCTTTACTTTTGTACTTTAAATAAAACAAAGGTATGGCATCAATTACACTAGGAGGAAATCCAATTCACACAAATGGCGAATTGCCAGTAGTAGGTTCAAAAGCAACCGATTTTAATTTAGTTAAAACCGATTTAGGAACAGCATCTTTAGCTGATTTTGCTGGTTCAAGAGTAGTTTTAAATATTTTTCCAAGCATCGATACAGGAACTTGCGCTACTTCAGTTAGAAAATTTAACGAAAATGCAAGTACGTTAGAAAACACAAAAGTTTTGTGTATTTCTAGAGATCTACCTTTTGCACAAAAACGTTTTTGTGGCGCTGAAGGATTAGAAAATGTAATCAATCTTTCTGATTTTAAAGACGGTGGTTTTGGAAAAAACTACGGGTTAGAAATCACAGAGGGGCCTTTAGCTGGTTTACATTCTCGTGTGGTAATTGTTTTAGATGAAAACGGAACTATTCTTCACACAGAACAAGTAAACGAAATTGCAAACGAACCAAATTATGAAGCTGCTTTAGCAGTACTATAATTGAATATAAACAAGATTTGTCAAACTGAACTCGTTACTACTTCTTTCAAAGAAGTTTTTAGAATACTTAGAGATTCTGAAATTAAAGATGCAACGAGGTGAAACGAGTTCAGAAGGACAAAAACCCTTTTTTTTGATTGCCTTATTAGAATCAAAAAAAAGATAAAAAACATATTAAATGAAATTCGAAAAAGACGAAACCCTTTTTACAGGCCGATTAAAAAGTATGGTGTTTGCCCTTAAAGGAGCATTCAAATTAATAACAACAGAGCACAGCGTTATGGTGCAATCCTCATTGGCAGTTCTTATGACATTTGCTGGATTTTATGTTGGTATTAACCGTTATGAATGGATGATGCAAATTCTTGTATTTGGTTTGGTCTTAGGAATTGAAGGATTAAATACTGCGGTAGAAAAAATCGCCGATTTTATTCACCCAGATTTTCACGAACGCATTGGTTTTATTAAAGATATTGCCGCTGGTGCAGTATTTTTTGCCGCTTTAACAGCAATTGCAATCGGATGCATTATTTATTTTCCGTATTTGTTTTAATTTAGCTACTTTTGTAAAAATTGTTACTTTTACATGGCAAAAAAAACAAGCAAAGACTCCGATAATACAGCTACTGAATCTAAAGAAAAATTCGCTTGGCGCATGAGTCGCCAACAGAAATTCATTCTTGGGATTTTACTTATATTATTTTCAATAGCTTTACTTCTTTCTTTTATCTCCTATTTCATCACTGGAAATAACGACCAAGATGTAGTAACTGAATTAGCCAAAAGAAGCGTTAAAGCAGAAAATTGGTTAGGAAAATTTGGTGCTTATTTAGCCCATTTCTTCCTTTATAAAGGTTTTGGAGTTTCCTCTTTTATATTTGTTAGAATACTGTTTTTAGTAGGAGCCTATTCTTTATTGGATATGGCACTTGTAAAACTTAAGAAAAGTTTTTTTTGGGACTTATATCTCATCATTTTTGTTTCAATAATCCTAGGCTTTTTCTGGAATTATATTCCGCAACTTGGAGGTACAATTGGATTTGAAATGAATCTTTTTATTCAAGATTATATCGGAAAAACAGGGACATTATTAGTGCTTTTGTTTGGAATAGTACTTTTCTTAGTATTCAAAATTAAAATATCGCCTGAAAGTTTTACTAAAGTGTTTGAAAAACCACAAGCAGAATTTAAGGAAGACATAGCTGCAGCAAATGTGGTAGCTCCAGTAACTGAAGAAATAGAACAGGACGATGAAGACGAAGAAATCAATACTGATTTACCAATTTCAACTCCTTCAAACGCAAAAGAAGATTTTATTCTTACTGAAGACGAAGAAGAAATGGGTAATTTCGAATTAAAAACCTATCCATCTTCTTTTGAAATCGATAAAGAGTCTTTAAAACCAACAATTGCTTCTGCATCGGAACTAAATTTAGATCCAAAACCAAAAGTAGAAACGCCAGAAGTAACTAATTTCTCTATCGAAGACCGAAGCATTCCCAAAGAAGATTTTGTAAACGAAGATGCTTTTGTTATTGAAAAAATTGAAGAAGAAGAATTGGTTGAAGAAAATCTAGCCGCTAAACTGGTACAAGATTTTGGGCTATTTGACCCAACCTTAGAATTATCGCACTACCAATTTCCTTCGATTGACTTACTAAAAGAATATTCTTCCGGTGGTATTACCATCAATCAAGCGGAATTAGAAGAAAATAAAAACAAAATTGTAGATACCTTAAAGAATTATAGCATCGGTATTTCGCAAATCAAAGCTACTGTAGGTCCTACGGTTACTTTATACGAAATTGTCCCAGAAGCAGGTATTCGTATCTCCAAAATTAAAAACTTAGAAGACGATATTGCACTATCGTTAGCTGCTTTAGGAATTCGTATTATCGCTCCTATTCCAGGAAAAGGAACCATAGGTATTGAAGTACCGAACAACAATCCTACCATGGTTTCCATGAAGAGTGTTATCTCTTCACCGAAATTCCAAACCGCTGAAATGGAATTACCTATTGCTTTAGGGAAAACGATTTCTAATGAAACCTTTGTAGTAGATTTAGCCAAAATGCCTCACTTACTGATGGCAGGTGCTACAGGACAAGGAAAATCAGTAGGTTTGAATGCCGTATTGACTTCCCTACTCTACAAAAAACACCCTGCCGAAGTAAAATTTGTTTTGGTGGATCCGAAAAAGGTAGAATTAACCCTTTTCAATAAAATCGAACGTCATTATTTAGCCAAACTACCTGATGGTGGCGATGCTATTATTACAGATAACACGAAGGTTATCAATACCTTAAATTCGTTGTGTATTGAAATGGACAACCGTTATTCTTTACTAAAAGATGCCATGGTTAGAAATATCAAAGAATACAACGAGAAATTCAGAAACCGCAAATTAAATCCAGAAAACGGACACCGCTTTTTACCGTATATCGTATTAGTAGTTGACGAATTTGCCGATTTAATTATGACCGCTGGTAAAGAAGTAGAAACACCTATTGCACGTTTAGCACAATTAGCGCGTGCTATTGGAATTCATTTAATCATTGCTACACAACGTCCTTCTGTAAACGTAATTACTGGGATGATTAAGGCCAACTTCCCAGCGCGTATTGCATTTAGAGTTACTTCAAAAATTGACTCAAGAACCATTTTAGATTCGGGCGGCGCTGATCAGTTAATTGGACGAGGCGATTTACTATACACCCAAGGAAACGAAATTGTCAGAGTGCAATGTGCTTTTGTAGACACGCCAGAGGTTGATAAAATTTGTGATTTCATCGGTTCGCAAAAAGCATATCCCGAAGCTTACTTGCTTCCAGAATACGTGGGAGAAGATAGTGGCATAAAACTTGATATAGATATCTCCGAAAGAGATTCTTTGTTTAGAGATGCTGCAGAAGTAATCGTAACTGCACAACAAGGAAGTGCTTCTTTAATTCAAAGAAAACTCAAACTAGGATACAACAGAGCTGGGCGTTTAATCGACCAATTAGAAGCAGCTGGTATTGTAGGTCCATTCGAAGGTAGTAAAGCTCGTTCCGTTTTAATTCCTGATTTAGTTGCTCTGGAACACTTTTTAAATAATGAACAAAATTAATATCCAAATGACACGTTTTTTACAAGTTGCAATCGCATTACTTATTGGTTTCACTCTTCAAGCTCAAGATGCTAAAAAAGCAAAAGAGTTATTAGACGAAGTATCGGCCAAAGTAAAATCGTACAATAACATTGTGATTGACTTTAAATACAGTTTAAACAATCCGAAAGAGAACATCAACCAAGAAAGTAAAGGAAATGTTACACTTCAAGGAAATTTATACAACCTTAACTTCATGGGAGTTACAAAGATTTTCGACGGAAAAAAAGTATATACTATTGTTCCTGAAGATGAAGAAATATCGGTTGCTAATTTTGATGCAAAAGACGATAATGCCATTACCCCAAATAAAATGCTAACCTTTTTTAATTCGGGTTACAAATACGCTTGGGACATTCCTCAAAATCTAAAAGGAAGAAAAATACAGTTTATAAAATTAACTCCAAATAGTAACAAAGACCAACGAAAAGAAATTTTAATTGGTATCGATGTACAAACCAAACACATCTACACAATTATAGAAGTAGGTAAAAATGGCACAAAAACGACTTTAACTGTTAATTCTTTTAAAACAAATCAGCCATTATCGAAAAATCATTTTACCTTTACCAAATCAAAATATCCTAATTATTACATCAATAAATTAGACTAATTTCGTTCGGGTGAAAATATTAGATAAATACATTATTAAATCTTTCATGATTACATTTACCACGGTATTTGTAATCTTGTTTTTTATATTCGTTTTACAAGGAATTTGGCTCTTCATTGCTGAATTAGCGGGTAAAGATTTAGACTTTTTTACCATCATAAAATTCCTGTCGTTCTACGCCCCTACGATTGTTCCATTAGTATTGCCTTTATCGGTATTATTAGCTTCTATCATGACCTTTGGTAGTTTTGCTGAAAACTATGAGTTTGCTGCAATGAAATCTTCTGGTATTTCTTTGCAACGTGCCATGAAAATGCTCACCATAACTATTGGTATTTTAGCCTTTGTTTCCTTCTTTTTTGCTAACAATGTAATTCCAGACGCACAATACAAATTCATCAACCTTAGAAAAACCATTGTACAGCAAAAACCAGCAATGGCTATTGCAGAAGGACAATTTAATACCATTGGTACCTCAAACATTAAAGTAGAAAAAAAATCGGGCGACAATGGAGAGTTTTTAGAAGGCGTTACCATGCATGTAAAAAACAACAGCATGGGATTAGGAGCCAATACCGTTATTAAAGCAAAAAGTGGCGTATTAACCAGTGAAGACGATTCCAATTACTTACAATTAGAATTATACGATGGCTATTACTACGAAGACTTACATCCTAAAAAATTTGAAGAACGCAAGCGCCTTCCTTTTACAAAAAGTAGTTTTAAAAAATATGTAATCAATATTGATTTAACGAAATTAAACCAAGCAGAAATTGATGATGGAAACATCACTTCTGAAAAAATGCTAACGGTACCTGAATTAAAATATACCATAGATTCATTGCAAAAAAATTACAACAAAGACGTAATTTCTTATGCAGACAATATCATTATGCGCACGGAAAATATTTTCAGAAAAAACAGTTCCACTTCAGCTAAAGATACATTACCTAAAAAAGAAGTTCCAAAAGAAATACTTTCTATTTTTAACGAAATGGAACGTAAACAAATTTTAGAAACAGCCAAAAGCAATACTACTAGTAGTGAATTTAGTATACAAAGCAATAAAACAGATTTAGAAATTAAATCAAAAAACATCAACAATCACTGGTTAGCCATTCATGAAAAATTTGTAATTGCCTATTCCTGCTTGTTAATGTTTTTTATTGGTGCTCCCTTGGGTGCCATCATCAGAAAAGGTGGATTAGGCTTACCTATTGTATTTGCCATGTTAATTTTTATCTCTTTTCATTTCATCAATACCTTTGGTAGAAAAATTGCCCAAGAAGATACTATTCCACCCTTTGTAGGAGCTTGGATGGCTTCTATACTAATGACCCCTTTTGCAGTACTACTAACGTATCGCGCAACTAATGATATAGGAATGTCTATTAACTTTGATTGGTTAACAGAACCTTTTATAAAAGTCTTCTCTAAAAAAGAAGATAAAGAAGAAATGGAACTGCAATTTAAACGTGAGATAGTATCGTTAGATAGTCTAAGCATTAACCTAGACGATGAAGATTACGCTTCATTAGACACTAAGGAAACTACTGTAATTAAAGGAATTGTAAAAAATGCAGAACAATTTGGTTACACTACAGAATATCGTTTAAAAGCTCTTAAAATATTAGAAAGTAGAGGGATTAGTCAAGACGAATTGCTACAAACAAAAAGTTTATACAATGCCGATTATTTAAAATTAAACTACTATTACAAATTATATAAAAAACAAAGTGGCTTAGCATTAACGTTTAGTCTTTTATCTATCCTATTTGCTGTATTATCAAGTTCAGGAAATGTTATTCTTATGGTTGTAGGATTACTAAATTTAATACTAATGTATACCACCATACATAAATCGTCAGAAAGTTTACAAGAAATCAAAGCCATTACAGATCGCGATAGTTTTACAAACATCTATTTGGCTTTCTTTTTAGGATTTCCATTTTTTATTTTTATCTATTTATATAACAAAATACAATTAAAAGAGGCGGTTGCCGAATTTACAGAATAAACTACAACAACTAACACCATGTCAAAGAACATACAACTAAACACAATTGAAGAAGCTATTGAAGACATCCGTCAAGGGAAAGTGATCATAGTAGTAGACGATGAAGACAGAGAAAATGAAGGCGATTTCTTAGCAGCAGCCGAAAAAGTAACGCCTGAAATGATAAACTTTATGGCTACGCACGGAAGAGGTCTTATATGTGCGCCGCTTACCGAATCGCGTTGTAAAGAACTTGACTTACATGCCATGGTTCGTAACAATACAGACCACATGGAAACTGCATTTACAGTATCTGTTGACTTAAAAGGAAAAGGCGTTTCTACGGGAATCTCTGCTGCTGATAGAGCACTAACAATACAAGCATTAATTGATTCTGAAACCAAACCATACGATTTAGCACGTCCTGGACATATTTTTCCTTTAATTGCCAAACAAGGAGGAGTATTAAGAAGAACCGGACATACCGAAGCGGCTATTGACTTTGCTAGACTGGCGGGTTTCAAACCTGCTGGAGTTATTGTAGAAATCATGAATGAAGATGGTACAATGGCTCGTTTACCAGAGTTGGTAGAAGTAGCTAAAAAGTTTGACTTAAAACTAGTTTCTATTGAAGACCTAGTGGCTTACAGAATGCAACACGATAGTTTAATTCAAAAGAAAGAAGATTTTAATATTGAAACGCGTTTTGGAACCTTCAGAATGCGCGCCTATTTGCAAACCACCAACAAACAAGTTCACATTGCTTTAACGAAAGGAACTTGGAATGCTGGAGAAACTGTGTTGTCAAGAATTAACACCACTCAAGTATATAATGATATCTTAGGAACTTTAACGAATGATAACGATAAAAAACTGGATGATATCTTTAGAAAAATCAATGCATCAGAAAAAGGAGCAATTGTTTTCATCAATCAAGAAGTAAAGTCGTTAGAATTATTGGAGCGCATTGCAGAATTAAAAGTACTGCAAAGTCAAGGCGAAATGAAAGCACCTCAAATTAAAATGGATACCAAAGATTTTGGAATTGGGGCACAAATCCTACACGACCTAGACATTACTAAAATTGCCTTATTATCTAACAGTACAGCACCTACAAAACGAGTAGGTATGATAGGATACGGATTAGAAATCATGGAATATGTAAATTATTAAAACAAATACATACTCTAATAGAAAAACGCTCAAGATATCTTGAGCGTTTTTTTTTATTCTGTCATTCCGCAGAATAGAAACGTTAGTTCAGCGAAGCTAAATCTCCTAAAAAGTAGGCTACTACTTTACGCAGTCAAAGCTGTCATTCCGCCAATTAGGAATCTCCTACAAAGTAGGCATCTGCTTTACAAAGTAAAGTCAACTCCTTATCCCTTTCCTCTTCACTCTTTTTCACGCTTCACTCATCACCATTTCATACAATAATACCGCTACTAACTCGTTATAAATGAACCAAATCTTATTACTTATGAAAAACTATTTCCGCACCGCACTGCTTGTGCTAAGTATTTCTATTTTAGCAGCTTGCAACGACAACAAAACGAATGAAACGGCTAAACCCGAAGAAGAATTTACACGAACACCTCCAATTCCTAAAGCCGACATTGCTTTTGAAAATTATTCCATTATACCTACAAAAGACACGGTAATTCACCACCATTCGGGTGCTATTATTACCATTCCTAAAAATGCCTTTTTAGATGCCAATGGAAAAATCGTTACAAATCCTGTTGCTCTAAAATTTAGAACATTTTCAAATCCACTTGAAACCTATTTGGCTGGAATTCCTATGGAAATATCCGACGCAAATGGCAACACACAAGTATTTGAATCAGCAGGAATGTTTGAAATAAATGCTTCTTTAAAAGGAAATAAATTACAAGTTAATCCTGAAAATAAAATTAAAGTAGGACTAGCTAGTTATACTACCGATACTAAATTCAACACCTATGATTTAGATAGTACGAGCAATACATGGAAAGAAACCGGAAAAGACATCATAAAAGTGATAAAAGAAAGTGATGAAATAGATGCTTTACCCGAAATTCCCATAGCACCCAAAAAAGCAACTAAATTTTCGTTTCAGGTTTTTGATAAACTTAATAAAAACGACAAGCTCGCAATGTACAAAGACGTTTGGTTTGACCCTATTGACGGTAAAAAATGTGGATACGACTATTCCAAAGACATCATAGTAGAAAACTTACACAATGGTACCTTCCAAGTAACATTTGTGCCTTGGAATAAAATTCCAGACACTACGAAAACCAAATGCATTTGTACGTTAAGCTTTAAAGACGATAAATCATACAACCAAGCACTAAAACAATACCAACGCAAATATGCTGGAATGCTTAAAAAAATTGCCAAAGAAAAAGCAATAATAGAAAAGAGATGGGCTATTTACCGAGAAAAAACAAGGGTTTATCAAGCGTATTTTCTCAATAAAAATATTGGAAAATTAAAAGAATCCGAAAAAATAATGCGTACGCTAGAAGTCTCTAATTTTGGAATTGTCAATTTAGATTGGCCGGATGTTTATCCACAAGGAGCAGAAGTTACTCCAATATTTGTAGATGAAGAAGGAAATACACTTAGTTTAACTAATATTGTTTTAATTGAAAAAGGAAAAAATGCATTATATAGATATCCAAACAATATCCACTTCAATCCTAAAGAAGAAAACATATTAATTGGAATTACTAAAAATGGACTACTCGCCTATTTTACTGCAAACGATTTTAAAGCATTGCAAACTACAAGAGTTAAAATAGTTTTCAAAATGAATATTCATCCAAAGCCATTACAATCGTACGATGAAATTGTAAAGGTAATTTTTAGTAAATCGTAAAATTATCCTATTATTTAAAAACACACAATACCTCAACCCTATTGTGTGTTTTTTTTATTAAGACATCTAAACAAACCACCTTATTACAATTAATTCAACACTCCTCAACCTTCCCTAACACAATAAGAACCGTAAGTTTAGTCAAACTAAATCTCCTAACCTAATGCAATCGCTTTACGCAGTAAAAGCCTGTCATTCCGCAGAATAGAAACGTTAGTTCAGCGAAGCTAAATCTCCTAAACAGTAGGCTGTTGCTTTACGCAGTAAAGCCCACCATCCCCATTCATCATTAAAATCACCTAAACAAAAAACTCGAGTCTCAACTGTATCCATTTATTTCTTAGAAACAGGAAACAAAACACCATAACAAAAACCACTTACCAACCCACCAATATGCGCTGCATTATCAATACCGCCACTTCCAATAAGCCCCATTACCAAATTAATTCCAATATAAGCTAATAAACTATATAAAAAACCAGTATCAATTTTATACGGAAACGATTGATAAATAATAGCGGCAATAAAATATCCATACAATCCAAAAATGGCCCCCGAAGCACCCACGCTAATCGTAGCATCATACCACATAAAACTTGCAATACTTGCTACTATTCCTGTAAATACATAAAGTGATAACAAGCGCCACTTACCTAACAATGGTTCCAAAAAGAGACCGGCAAAAAATAACGCAAACATATTCATAAGCAAATGTAAAAAGCCTCCGTGAAGAAATATACTACTCAACAAACGCCAAATTTCGCCTTGTGAAACCAAAGGTTTAAAACTAGCGCCAAATCGCAACAAATCAACACCCTTAACATGCATAAAACCATAACCAAAGAAAAACAGCAAAAGGAAAATCAATACATTTAGATGAATCAATATAGGAGTTATTAAAAAGTCTTTTCTTGGAATCAATAAAATGAGAAAATCCTCCAAATCCGATTTCGTTTTTAAAGTCCCTTTCTTATACTTTGCAATCCTTGTTGGATTTAACTTAACAAACAAAAAAATCAGAAATACTACAAGGGAACCGATACCCCAACTGTAAAATATCCACTCAAAAGTAGTTCCTAATCGAGATTCAAAAGCTTCTTGGTGTCTTGTAAAAACAATTACATCTTTTGAATCGGCATAAAAACCTCGAGCAATGGCAGCTTCATAACCCTCGAGCTCTTCCGACTCACGAAATTTCTCTAAATAGGTAAAATTGGAAAAATTAGTCGTTCTGAATTGACGTTCTGATTCTTTTAAAAATACGTTGGCTAATCTGGATTTTTCATCTGATGACAAACTATTACTTATTTGTTTGGAATAATATTCCCCAATCCAATATTTACATGCAAAACCATTCATATCTTTAGCTGTATTAAACATAGGAATGGCAATGTATAATTCAAAATTAAAATGCTGACTATGCTTACCTGATACACTAAAAGTTTTATACATTCCTACGTGAGTGGTATCTAAATAAAATAAACCTACATCATAATATTTCGATTCGGGTAACTTAGAAATATCTAAAATTCGATGTACTTCTGTAAGTGTTCCTGTAGCTTTATCAATATAATTTTGAGCAATGGCTGTTGGAGCAAACATAGAAATCCCTACTAACATCTGTATTCCAAAAGTATCTTTTCCTGGAGCTAATTGAAGAATATGCAAACGCGGTCGAATGATAAAATATACCAACAAGAATGCAATAAGCATGGGAAATATAAAGTCGATATACATTTCTTTGATAGCAACCCATTTTGTGTAAATACACAAAAACCAATTCAAAAAAGTGTACCCCCCTGTAAAAAGTAGGGTAAGCAATATATAAGGTAAAATTAAAACTTGTAAGCGATCCGAGAAATGCTTCATTTAATATATTCGTATTACTTCATCAATTTCTTTAACTTCTTAGTCGGTTTCATGTTGTTTTTCTCATTTTTGCAATAAGCAATCAACAAGTCAACAACACGATTATGAATCTCATCAGTAGATAAGTTAACTCCTTTGTTTTCCAAAACAACTTTAGGCATAGTCGTCATATATAATCCAAACAAGTCATTATTTCCTTCCGTTAGCTCCACTGCCTTAGAATCAATATTAAAAGTATAATCCGTTCCTTCCATCCATTTCATAATATAGTTCATAGCCGATAATCGATTTAAATTATTGGCTTCATAAGGCGTATTCAATAGAAAAGTAGAACATTCCAAAACTTTAGGCTCTGCCTTTACATAATCTTCCATTTTTTGTAACGAATTTACATTCAAAGACGTAAAATCTTGAGCCATTAAATTCAAACTACCAAATACTAAAACCAAACATAAAAACACTTTTTTCATAAATATAAAATTAAAAATACATACAATTAATTATCAGTCTATGCTTCTGTCCCAACACTTCGGGTTCGTTTCCGCTTCTCCTACAAAGTAGGCATATGCTTCACGCAGTAAAAGCTGTCATTCCGCTGAAAAAGAATCTCCTACGCAGTAGGCTTGCTTTACAAAGTACAAGCTTGTCATTCCGCAGAATAGGAATCTCCTACAAAGTAGGCATTTGCTTTACGCAGTAAAGCCAACTCCTTTTCCCTTCTCTCTTCTCCCATTCAATCAAATCTTAGTCTCAACCTGAGTAACCAATACCGTCAACCTCTTTTTATCATCATAATAGCGAAGCTCCTTCAATCTTCCTTCATCATCCTTTTCCTCAATACGCATACCGCCATCAACACTTTGCAATTCTATCCCATAATTATAACCTGTTGAGGAATAATAAAAATAAGTAGTTATAAGCTTTCCTTTAGTAATTTCTGTATATTGTTTTACAAAATCTTTTTTTGCCTGTTCATAAGAAAACTTAGTAATCACTACCTCATCTCCTTTATACACATTTTCACATTTACTCAATCCAACCAAACCTCCCGCTTCATTATAAATCTTATTTTCAATAACATTCCCCTTTGAATCGTATTCACTTTCCATTCTTAAAAAGTAAATACTCGTACCTTTTTTTCTATTAAAAAGCTTGGTATTATTTCCTTTGTCATCATAATACCTTTTTTGACCCGTTACGGTATCGCCACGTAGAATCTGATAATACTCTGTTTGTTGTTTTTTATCGTTATACACATAAATAATTTTGTTTATGGTATCGTTATTTTGATTGATATCAGCAGCAATATATAACCTATCGGTATCAACCAACTTAATGGTTTTCAACTTATCACTTTTTTCATTACTTCCTGCAATTGCATTAGCAGCATTATTCTCAGTAGTAATTACTTGTTTTAAGCTATCCAAATACGTAACCAATACATTTTTCTTGATGGTATCTTTTTTATTGATTTGGTAGGCCGTTATGGTTCTCTTATAAAATGGTTTGGATTGACTTAAAGCAATTATTGGAACCAATAGAAAAAAGTAAAGAATTTTAGAGTTCATAAGAAAATTAAACTATTTATATTTTTACAAATATTTTAAAAAAAATAAACAGTTCAAAATGAAATCACAAAAACATATCTAAAATTCAATTTATATCAACCTTAGCAGCAATTAAATCCTCAATTTCTTTTTTAGTTACGCCATAAATACCCAAAATTCCTTTTGCTCTGGTAGTGTTAGCCTTTAATCTTTTTTTAGCATGATGTACCGCAAATTCTAAATTATTAAAGCGCAATTCTTCCAGTGTAAAGCCTTTTTGCTCTAATTGTAGTAAATGCCAATCCGTATAATTAATAGGTAATTTGATGCTTCTTAAAATGCTATCATCTTCAAAAAAAGTAGTTTGAGCCGTTACTTTAGTAACACCCATTTGCAATTGATTATCCGTAACAACACATTCAAAAAAGACACCCTCCCATGTTTTCACTATGTCGTAAAAATAATGAAAATCAAAAGTGGCTTTTGCTGTATGCATCGTTTTACAAGGCAGTTCTAATTTGATGCCTGGAATAACTAAGGTTAGTAAATTATCAGTAATCGTAAGTTCTAAGACGGTATAGGTCTTCTTTTT